>JAWKQN010000017.1 GCA_041390125.1 Gemmatimonadota bacterium
CGTGGGATCGGCGATCCGGGACGAGGTTGTTGACCTAAATAACTTAGGTCAATACTCTCGAGGGAGTTCCTGACGTCGAGGAGGCTCCAATGCCCCGTCCCGCCCTGTCGGTCCTTCCCGGAACCGTGACGTCCCTGGCGCTGAGCGCTCTCGAACAGGGTGGGCGCATGCACGGGTTCGAGGTGCTGTCCTGGCTGGAGACACAGACCGACGGCCAGCTCCTGGTCGAGGAGGGGGCACTCTATCCTGCGCTGCACCGGCTGGAGAAGCGCGGACTGATCCGGGGGGATTGGGGGATCTCCGAGAAGGGGCGCCGGGCCAAGTACTACACCCTCACGGCGGCCGGGCGGAAAGAGCTGGCGCGAGAGCGCGTGCAGTGGGCGCGCTACGCCGCCCTGATGGACAAGGTGATGGCTCCGGAGGCGGGATCATGACGCCGCCTCCTCAGCCTCCGGACCGCGACTTCGACGACGAGATCGCGCACCACATCCGGGAGCGCGCCGACGCGCTGATCCGGAGCGGCTGGGATCCGCCGGAGGCGGAAGCGGAAGCGCGCCGCCGATTCGGAGATCCGGCCGGGGTTCGCGCGGCGCTCGAGGCCATCCGCCGCGGACGCGGCGGTCCGCTTGGCGCCTGGGGTCGGGGCTTCCTGCGGGACCTGCGCCTCGCCGCTCGGTCCCTCGCGCGCGCGCCCACCTTCGCCGGGGCCGTGGTGCTCAGCCTGGCGCTCGGGATCGGGGCCGCGGCGTCCGCGTTCGCGGTGCTGGACGCGCTGTTGCTGCGCCCGCTCGCGTACCGCCACGCGGAGCGCTGGGTCTATTTGAATGCGACCACGCCGAGCGGCGCCGCCACACAGGGGCAACACGCTGCACAGGCGCGCTATTGGCTAACCGAGGGCAAAGACGTCTTCGACGGGCTGGTCGGGTGGGGTTCCGACCAGGTCGTCCGCCTGGATGGCCTGGAGCCGGAGGCGCTCTCGGTCGTCACCGTGACGCCGGGGACCGAGCGCGAGCTGGGCATCCCCGTGGTGGCGGGGCGCGGATTCACCGAGCAGGATGCGGTGCCCGGCGCGCCGGACGTGGTGCTGCTCACGGAGGCGTATTGGCGTCGCACGGGAGCCGACTCCTCGCTCATCGGTCGCACCATCCGGCTGGAGACGGGCCCGGCGGCGGTGGTCGGCGTGGTCGGGAGCGGGCTGCGGTTCCCGAGCTACGGGGACGAGCGGCAGATGTGGGCGGTCCTGCGCTCCGATCTTTCCTACCTCGATCGGTCCGCACGCGGAGTCCAGGCCCTGTGGGGCCTGCTTCCCGAAGGCGTCCCACTGGCGGTGCAGCAGTCGCGTCTGGACGCACGCACCGCGGCGTTGGAGGAGCAGCAGCCGCTTCCCAACCCCTGGGGCGTGCGACTCCGCCCCATCGATGCGTTGAATGCGGGGGCCGAAACGCGCCAGGCCCTGTGGGTCCTCTTCGGGACCACGCTCGCGCTTCTGGTCATGGGCCTGGTGAGTGCCGTCAACCTCGTTCTCGTACGTGCCACCACGCGCACCCGAGAGCTGGCTGTGCGTACGGCCCTGGGAGGGACGCGCGGCGCGCTGTTCCGGCTGCTCTTGGCGGAAGGACTCCTTCTGGGCCTGGCGTCCGGCGCGCTGGCTGTTCTGGTGGCGCGCGTGCGGCTCCTCGCGGTGGATCCAGGGTTCGAGACGGAGCGGATTGCCGAGGCTCGTCTGATGCTTTCGCCGACGCGCTACGAGACGGACGCCGCGCGCGCGGATCTCCTCCGTCGGCTGGAAGACGCGCTGGAGGCCCGGCCGGAGATCGGCGGCGTGACAGTCGTGTCATCCAGCGGCTTCGCGTTCGGGGACCCCTTGGAAGCGGAGGGACGGCGCGTCCGGGAAGACCAGCCCGAGCTCGTCCCATTTGCAGCCGTCCAGGAGGACTTCCTCAACGTACTGGGTATCGCGCCCGTGAGCGGCCGTGGATTCGTGACAGCGGATGCCGGCACGGACCACGCCGTCGTCGACGCTGACTTGGCCCGCTTCCTCTGGGGTCAGGGTGATCCCGTGGGGCGCCGGTTTCGCCTCGGTGCGGAAGGCGCGTGGTGGACGGTGGTCGGCGTCGTGCCGGAGCTGCGTCTCATGGGACGGGATCAGCGCTCCGGCCCGTATCAATACCTCCTGCCCGCGGATCCGGCGAAGACGGGCGGATATGCCGAGTTCCGCATGCGCACTGCGGGCGATCCCGCACGCCTGCCGCCCCTTTTCCGTGAGACGCTACGTGAGTTGGATCCGGAGCAGTGGATCTGGTCGGTGCGCACGGCGGAGGAGGCGTTGGCGGAGGAGGAGGGCATTCCTCGCTTCCTCGTGGCCATCATGACGACCCTCGCCAGTCTGGCGACACTCCTGGCAGCGCTGGGTGTGTACGGCGTCCTCGCCGTCGCTGTGGAGCGCAGACGTCGCGAGCTCGGCATCCGCATCGCGCTGGGCGCGGGGCTGCGGCGACTCCGGCGCTCGGTGCTCTTGGACGGCGTGAAGCTGGCGGGCCTGGGAGCGATGGTGGGTGGAGCGGTCGCGATGGCGGGTGCGGGCTACGTGGGCGCGTTGCTCTACGAGCTCGAGCCGCGCGACCCGCGGGCGCTCGCGACCGCCGCTGCCGTGATCCTGGCCGTGGCGGCGGTGGCCGCCTGGGTCCCGGCGGTTCGCGCCACCCGCGTCGATCCTGCGGAGGTGTTGCGGGCCGAATAGCCTCCACGCGGAGCCGGTCTCACAACCCCATCGGCCGCGCCGACGCCCCGCCGCGCCGGCCGCCCTGGGCAACGAGGCCCGGCGGGTCTCTCCCGCCGGGCCCGGATGCTCCCATCCGATCCTCGAGTTCCTACACCCGGCCGCCTCCGGTCACCGGGACCTGGTTCTCCACCGCGCGGGTGCCCGGCTCGTGGGCGCGTGCCAGGAACAGGCCCATGGCCGCGCCCGTCAGCGCGTTCGCCAGCAGAACCCACCCGAGCCCGATGCGACCTACCGCAGCGGGCGCGATCAGGAGCAGCCCGCCGCTTCCGACGACCTCGATCACGAGGGCGCAGAGGAAACCGGAGACGGACGCTTTGCGAGCGGCCCCGTCCAGTCGGTCCAACAGCAGGGCCAGACCGAACCCGAGCAGGCCGAACACCCCGAAGTGCAGGATGCTGTAGTAGGCGACCATGTCGAGCCGGACCGTCGAGACGCTTTGCGCGTCCATCCCGCCGACGATCACGCTCCCCAACAGCGAGGGCGTGAAGAGCGGGTCCCCGCGCAGGCTGTCGAGGGCGAGGAAGAACAGCGCGACGACCGAGCCGCCGATGGCCGCCGAGTAGAACGAGTCGTAGGCGAGATCCGCCGTCCGAGCCGGGCCCGAAGGTGTGGTGTTCATGCGCGTGCTCCCGTAGCAGGGGCTGGTGGCGTCCAGACCGGTACCGGGGAGCTCGATGTGGGGGACACGGCGGCCGGCGCCGGTCTACCCATGGATACGTAGCGCAGGGGAGCCCGTTCCCCCAGAACGACGAGGGCCGGCCCCGGGAGTGCGGAGACGGGCCCTGCGCGGGCGGCGCATCCCCTACCGCCGCAGCGTCGGTCCGCGCTGCTCGAGCGGCGGCGGCAGTGCCGCCAGATCCTGCTCCACGCTCGTGCTGCCCCGCTCCAGCTCGGGCCAGGCCTCGAGGTCGTCCGGCGCGAAGACCCCCACCACATGCGCCATGGCGCCCTGCACGAGCGTCGAGTCCAGCGGGCTCTCGTAGTGTCCCACGACGCGGTAGCGGTGGCCGGCCTCCAGGCGCACGGGATCGGGCCGGAGTCCGAGCCACTTCCGGAAGAGCCGCTGCTCCACCGAGTGGATGTGCCCACCCTCGTCGAGCTCGGCGTCGAGCGTGAAGAGTGGTTCGCCGGTCTCCGCGTCCTCGATCCGCACCCAACGGCCGTAGTCGTGCAGGTGCCCACTCGCCGCCAGCAACTCGCCGTCCACGGGGACCGTGAACTCCCACGCCCGGGTGGTGGGCCCCGGCGCGAGGTCGAAGGCGTTGCTCCCGCCGATCTCGTTGTTCGTGTCGAAGTACACGGGCAGCACGGCGCGCACGTTGGAGGCACGCGGCTCGGGAGCGATGTCCATCGTGACCTGGATGAACAGCCCGTCGAGGTCCTCCCCCGTGTCGTTGTGCCAGGATGCGTACAGCCCGAGCCGCTGCCCGCGCTCCATGGGGACGGCCAGCGACTCCGGCAGCTGGACGTCCTCGGTCTCGGTGCCGATGCCCATGAAGCGCTCGGGGACCGGATAGACCAGCTGCCGGCGATCGAAGTTCACACCGATCAGGTGGTGCAGGACGTCGCGCGGGACGGGATGGCCGTTCCGGTCCAGCAGGCGCACCTGGAAGCCCTGCAACCAGCCGTCGACGGGCCATTCCAGCGGCATGAGCGGGCTGGTGCTCCCGTGCGCCATGCCCGACGTCTCGTGGGCGTGTCCCATCTCCATCGCCGGAACGTCGAACGGCCCGAGCTCCACGACGATGCGCTCGGCGTCCGTGTCCATCCGGACGGCCGGTTCGATGGCGTCCGGCGCGAGTGGCTCGCTGGGGGTCGGCGGCAGTGCAGGGGTGGCGCAGGCCGTCAGCAGGACGGCGGCAAGGACGGTGGGGCGGTGCATGGGCTCTCCGCGCGTGAACCGGCGGGGGCCCGGGGTCGTGGTCAGGGATGGAGCGGGGGACCGGACTCCGGAGGGTGCTTCTGAGAGACACCGGCCGACAGGGGTCGGTTCCGGTCCCCGTGCGGAGAAACACGAAGGGCCCGGCGCCGAAGCGCCGGGCCCTCAGGTTGGAGCGGGACGCCCCCGCCGGTCAGCAGGACAGGCAGTTGTGGTTGTTCTTCGAGCCCAGCCGTTCGAGCAGCTCCACCGTCTCGGGGAACGGAGAGACGCGCTGGACGGGACCGTTGGCCATGTCGGCCGTGGTCTGGCCTTTCCGGCTGACGGCGGTGACGTCGCCCCCGTGATCGACCAGGTACTGGATCATCTCGTTGTCGCCGCGTGAGGCCGCGTTGTGCAGCGCCGTGTAGCCTCCGTGGTCGCGCAGGTTCACGTCGGCGCCGAGCTCTTCGACCAGGTAGCGTACCGCCGCCATCCATCCGTCGGGCACATGTCGATGCGCGTTCCCGGCGAAGCCCTCGCCGTAGCCGGCGCCGGACGCCGCGTTGATCGGATACACGCCCGGCCCGCCCGGCTCCACCGGCGGCAGCCCGGACGCGTCGGGCGCGTTGGCCTTCGCCGAATCCGCGCGCTCGGCATGTTCCAGCAGCTCGGTCCGGACGTCGGCCAGGCGCTCGGCCATCGCGTCCTCGGGATACAGGGCCTGCACCGAATCCGGGAGGTCGTCACGCACGCTGACCAACAGCTTCAGCTTGCCCTCGTCGTCGAGCTCGTCGAACTCGTTGGTGAGCTCGTTCCGATGCTGCCGGGCGAGGAACTCGTCCGGCGTGAGGCGCTCGCGCTGCGGTGGGGCCTTGGTGGGGATGTCCGGATCCGCGCCATGCTCGACGAGCAGGCGCATGGCCCGCACGTCCGTCGCGTACGCGGCCCGCCAGAACGCCGTGGCGCCGTCCGCGTCCACCAGCCCGCAGTTGCGGTTCCCGCACCCCGTGTACTCCATGTACCACGGGTGCCGGGTGAGCCGCGCGTCCGGATCCGCGCCCGCCTTCAGCAGGGCCTCCATCACGTCCAGATAGGTGGCGGACTGGAGGGCGAACTCCTGCGGCTGCGGGTACCGCGTGCGTGGCTGCCACTCCGCATTGATCGCGGCGAACAGGGGCGTGGCCCCGTTGAGCGTCGAGGCCAGGTTGGGGTCGGCCCCGCGCTCCAGGAGCAGCAGGGCGACGTCGAACTGACCATTGATCGCGGCCATGAGGAGCGCGGTCGTGCCGTCCCCCGCGCCTTGCGCGTCGATGTCCGCCCCGCCCTCCAGGAGCGCCTCGACAGCCTCGAGATGGCCCTGCCGGGCGGCGTGCAGGAGCGGCGTCATGCCGCCCTTGCTGTCGATACGTTGCGGGAAGCCGAAGTCGTTCTCGCGCTCCTTCTCCGCGTCCTCCGCCCCCGGGACCTCCCCCGTGCGCTGCACCTCACGCTCCGCCAGGATGGCGGCGCGCAGTTGAGCGGGCGTGGGGGGGCGCTCGGCATCCTCACCCTGCAGCGCTTTGAGGATCTCTCCCTTGCGCTCGGCCGCGGCCTTGTTGACCTCGTACGTCTTGACCACATCCAGCACGCGGCTGGTCGCGTTGGGGTCGGCGCCCGCGGCGATCAGCGTGCGGATGGCGGCCGCCCGGTTGCGGGCCGCGGCGAAGATCAGCGGCGTCTGCTCCCACTCCGCCTCGCGGGCGTTGGGATCGGCGCCCGCGTCGAGCAGCGCCTGCAGCAGAGCGGGATCCCCCGCGCCGGCCGCGAGATGCAATGGCGTGGCCCCGCCGGGCTGTGTACGGACCTCCAGGGGGGCGCCGCCGCGCAGGAGCGCTTCGACCACCGTCGTGTGCCCGCGCGCCGACGCGATGTGTAGCGGCGTGTACTGCCCGATCCGGGTCACCGGTGCGGCTGCGGCGCCGGCTCCCAGCAGAACGTCCGCCAGCTCCGCGTCGCCGCGGTCGGCTGCCCAGTGGAGCGCGGTCATGCCGTCTCCCTGGGCCGTGTTCACGTCTGCACCGCGGGCGATCAGGTCCAGCACCGCCGCGCGGTCCCCGCGCATCGCGGCGTCGGCCACCGGGGCCTCCGGCGGGCCCGCCGCCAGCAATGCGAGCCCCAGGACCAGGATGGCGGGGACGCGCCGTCCCCGCGGGCCTGTGCGTCTGACCATGCTCAGGTCTCCGCCGTTTCCGCCGGGGACGCCAACGAGAAGGTGCCGGTGCTGTCCCCGAAGGTCTCCATGTCGTCCATGCCGAGCTCGTGCATCAGCGCGAGCATCGCGTTGGCCATGGGCGTTCCGTCCGGCGCCTTCAAGTGCAGGTTGCCCTCGAGCCGGCCGTTGGCCTTGCCGAGCAGCATCAACGGGCAGCGCCGGTGGTTGTGGACGTTGGCGTCCGCCATTGGCGATCCCCAGATGACCGCCGTCTTGTCCAGCAGCGGGACCCCTTCCTCCGTGGTGTTCTTGAGCTTCTCCAGGAAGTACGGGACCTGACCCACGCGGTACTGGCAGATTTTGTTGAACTCCAGGATCGCCTCCTCCTTGTTCCCGTGGTGGGAGGCGGGATGGAACGGCTTGTCGGAGCCGCTCTCCGGGAAGACGCGGTTGTCGGAGTCGCGACCCGTCTTGAACGAGATCACGCGCGTCATGTCGGTCTCGAGCGCGAGCACCTGCAGGTCGAACATGAGCCTCATGTGCTCGGTGAAGGAGTCGGGCACGCCGGCGGGGGCCTCAGGCATGTCCCGCGCCTCACCGCTGGTGTTGTGTGCCTCCGTCATCTCGATCCGGCGCTCGATCTCGCGGACGTTCGTCAGGTACTGGTCCATCCGTCGACGATCCTCCGCGCCCAGCTCGCGCTGCACCTGGGCCACCTGGCCGGCGATCCAGTCGAGGATGCTCTTGCGGTCCCGGCGCCGGAGCGCGCGGTCCTCGGCCGAGCCGCCGGCTCCGAACAGCATGTCGAACGCGACGCGCGGATCGCGGATCATGGGGAGTGGCTCGGTGGGCGACGCCCAGCTGATGGAGTCCGTGTAGGCGCAGGAGTAGTTGTACGTGCAGCCGCCGGCCTGATCGAGGTTCTCGATGCAGAACTGCATGGACGGCAGCGGCGTGTCCTGCCCGAAGCGATGCGCGTACATCTGGTCCAGCGAGGTGCCGGCGTAGATGTCCGACCCCTGCGTCTGCTTCGGGTGCGACTGCGTCAGGAACACGGCGCTGGAGCGGAAGTGGTCTCCGCCGATCTCGGGCGGCGAGAACGCCTCCGCCATCCGCACGTCCGTGTTGCTCACGATGGTCAGGTAGTCCTGGAAGGGGCGCAGGGGCGCCAGGGCGCTCTCGTCCAGGATCTCGAAGTCCCTGCCGGTGGTGGCGGGTGCGTAGAGGAAGCGCGAAGCGCCGAAGTCGTTGCAGCCCGCCAGCCCGTGCACCTCCTCGATGCAAACGAGGCGGGTGGGCGCCGCGGCGGCGCGATTCCAGGCCCGCAGCCGGCCGGCCGGGCTCATGGCGTCCAGGAAAGGCAGCGCGACCGAAGCCCCTACACCCCGGATGAACGTGCGCCGGTGCATATGCTTCCCGGTGATGAAGTGCATGTCCGCCTCTCCTCAGTCCTGTGGGTTGTGCGCGTTGCTTTCCGTGCCATCCATCTCCGTGGCGACCGGAGCCGCCGTCTTCATCCGGAACGCATCGCTGGTGACGACGCCGAGGATGAAGGATCGGATTTGGAAGTCATCCGCTTCGGCCTGCCGCACGATCTCGCGGATGCGCGGTTGGTCGAAGTACTCCACCCGACGGGCCAGGGCGTAGGCCATCAGGTTCTCCGTGAAGCTCCGGGCCAGGGGCAGCGGTCGCTTCAGCAGGGCGTCCGCCAGCTCGCGGGCCGTCGACACGGGCGTGCCGTCGTAGAAGTCGCCGCGGGTGTCGAGCGGCATGCCGTTCTCCCGCAGGCGCGCCTTGCCCGTGACGTCGAAGTTGTCGAGCGCCAGCCCGATCGGGTCCATCATGCGGTGACACGAGTTGCACGTCGGGTTGGCCCGGTGGAGCTCCATGCGCTCACGCGTGGTGAGCATGCGCCCTTCCTGCGTCCCCTCCGTCTCCTCGAGCGTAGGCACGTTCGGCGGCGGGGGTGGCGGCGGCGCGCCCAGCAGGACCTCCATCACCCATTTGCCGCGCAACACGGGCGAGGTCCGGTTGGCGAGGGAGGTGAGGACCAGGACGCTTCCGTGACCCAACACGCCGCGGCGCATGTTGCCAGGATAGGTCACGCGCTGGAAGTCGGAGCCCGAGACGCCCGCGAACCCGTAGTGCTGCGCCAACCGTTCGTTGACGAACGTGTAGTCCGCGGTGAACAGGTCGTAGAAGCTACGATCGTCGCGGACGAGGTGGTTGAAGAACGTGACGGTCTCCTCGCGCATGAGGTCCGCGAGGTTCTCGTCGAAGTTCGGGTAGAAGTTCGGGTCGGGGTGGACCTTGGAGAGGTCCTGGAGACGGAGCCACTGGGCCGCGAAGCGTGTGCCGAGCGCGTCGGCCCGCGGATCCTCCAGCATCCGGCGGGCCTGCTGCTCCAGCTCCTTCGGATCCGACAGGCGTCCCGCGGCGGCAGCGGCTTCGAGCTCCGCGTCCGGGGGCGCGCCCCACAGGAAGAACGAAAGCCGCGAGGCCAGGTCCCAGTCGCTCAGGCGGTAGACCGCGCCCGCTTCGACGTTCTCGGGCTGCCGCTCCAGGCGCAGCACGAAGAAGGGGCTGGACAGGACCGCCTCGAGAGCGGTGCGGACGCCCATCTCGAAGCCGCCCAGCTCCGCGCCCCGCGCATAGAAGCCCATCAGCCCGTCCACGTCCTCGTCCGTGGCGGGTCGGCGGAACGCGTTGGTGGCGAGACGCTGCACGATCTGCCGGGCGCAGGCCTCCTCGGGCAGGGTCGGCGTCGGACGACAGGAGAAGATCCGTTGACGCGTCTGGGACTCGGAGAGGCCGGTCCGCGCCAGGGGTCCCACCACCCCCACGCTCTTGATGTGCGGGAGCGTGGTGATGCCCGGACCGCCGGAGCCGCCGCCCGCCATGGACCAGTCGTGCGGCCGGATCAGATCCTCGTACGGGCCCTCGAAGCGCCGCACGAACGCGGCCGAGACACGATGTTGACCGGTGCGCACGAGCACGGGCTCGGTCCGCACGGGCGGGGCGCCGCGTCCGTCGGCCGCCGTCACGTCCTGCGAGAACGGGACGAGCGCCACGCGCTCCCCGTCCACCGAGACGTCGACGTCCTCGAAGCGGGCGTTGTCGCCGGACGCGAACGTGATCTCGAACTGGTACTCCCCGTCCACCGGGAAGACGTGCTCGGCGACCAGACCGCCGCGCGTCCCGTAGGGTGCCCCCTCGACGTGGTCCCACGGGTGCTGCGACAGGTATTCGGAGTTCTTGTAGACGATCGTGGCGGACGGAGCGCCCGGATCGCCCAGGGCCATCCGGCTGATCTCGGACGCGGCGTTCAGATACGACTCGAGCAGCGTGGGCGAGAGCTGCTGTGCGTCCGCGATGTTGTCGAAGTTGCTGCTCATCTGGTCGAGGGGCAGCCAGTTCGACGCGTCCACCTCGAGGCCGAGCAGATCGTCGATGGCCTGCTCGTATTCGGGCCGGTTGAGGCGCTGGAAGGAGCGACGCCCCGGATTCGGCTGGGCCGCGGCCACGCGGTCCATGGTGCTCTCCAGGGTCTCGACCAGGACCTGCATGGTGTCGCCGGCGGGACGATCCGTGCCCGGCGGCGGCATCATGCCCGCGCGCAGCTTGCGGATCATGCGCTCGGCGGTCTCCGCCTGTTCGGTCGGAGCGCCCAGGTCGAAGCCCTCGAGCGACAGGTTGCCGGACATCCTGCGCTCGCTGTGGCAGCGCACGCAGGTGCCGCGAACGACCTCGTTGACGTCGAGTTCGGGCGCCGTTCGCGGACCGCTGGCGTGGAGCTGCGAATAGCGGGCGGCGGAACCCGGGTGGATGCCCGCCTCGTGCGCTGCGGTCTGCGCGGCCAGGGGGGTCGGGAGGGCACTCTCCAGCACGCCGGAACCGCCCACGGCGGACAGCAGGAAAAGCGCAACGAACGGGGTGGTGGATCTCTTCATGTGGGGCCGTCTCCCCGGGGGTTGCTCAGTCCTTCAGCGTAGGGCGGATCCTGTTGTCCCGCAAGCAAAAGCGGGGCCGGGGCGGGCGAGCGGCCAGGCGCCTTCGGCGGACCTCCGGCGGCACGCCGGCCCCCTTGCCGGGGCCGTAATGTGAGGATATCATCACATATGACCGATTCGGCCCGACCCCAACGCGGGATCTCCCCGCGGGCAGCCGAGCTGGAGGCCGTCTGGAAGGCCCTGGCCAACCCCGTGCGCCGGACGCTCCTGGACGTCCTCGGCGACGGTCCGCGGACCACCGGCGAGCTGGCCGAGCGCTTCCCCGACCTCTCCCGGTTCGCGGTGATGCAACACCTGAAGGTGCTGGAAGACGCGGAGCTGGTCGTCCCCCGCCGCCGGGGGCGCGAGCGCTACAACTATCTGAATCCCGTCCCGATCCAGCAGATCTACGATCGCTGGGTGTCGCGCTACATGCAGCCCTGGACGGAGGCGCTGGTCGGCCTCCGGCACGACCTGGAGAGCCGTCCCCCCGACGAAGGCGCCTGACCGCGCGGAGTCCCATGACCGACGCACCCACGTTCCCCGACCACGTCCTGTCCATCCACATCGCGGTGCCCGTCCAGAAGGTCTGGGACGAGATCACCAAGACGGGGAAGATCCAGAGGGCGCTCTACAACACCGTGCTGGAGGGCAGCCTGGAGCCCGGAAGCCGGCTGCGCTTCTACAGCCCCGACAAGCAGCGGGTCTTCGTGGTGGGCGAGGTCGTGGAGGTGGAGCCACCCCGGCGCTTCGCCCACACCTACTGGTTCACCATGTGGCGGGGGGGCGGACCCACCCTGGTCACCTGGGAGCTGGAGGAGGAGGCCGGAGGGTGCCGGGTCACGGTGACCCACTCCGGGTGGGCCGCCGAGCACGAGGCTCGCGACAAGACCGGAGCCGGCTGGAGGGAGATCCTGGCGCTGCTCAAGTCCGAGCTGGAGACGGGAAGCATCCCCCTCAAGACGCGCATCCTCTACCGCGTCATGGGCTGGTTCTCGTTCGCGCTGCCCGCCAAGACGACGCGGGCCCACGCCGACCAGCAGGGCTGGTAGGCGCCCCCCATCCAGGAGACCTGAACGATGGCGACGCCCGAAGAACAGGCTGCGACGATGATCGCAAACCTTCCGGAGAAGACCGGAAAGAGCCTGCAACAATGGATGGCCCTGCTCCCCCGAACCGGCCTGGAGAAGCACGGCGAGCTGGTGGGCTGGCTCAAGAAGGAACATGGCGTCGGGCACGGCTTCGCCAACCTGATCGTGCACGAGTACCGGAAGGGAAACACGGCAGGCGACGCCGAGCCCGACCTGGTGGAAGCCCAGTATCAGGGCAAAGAGGCTCTGCGACCGATCTACGACCGGATCGCCGAGGTGGTCCGGGGCTTGGGGCCCGACGTGGAGCTGGCCCCCAAGAAGACCTATGTGAGCCTGCGGCGCTCGAAGCAGTTCGGTCTGGTGCAGCCCTCCACCCGCAGCCGCGTGGATCTGGGTCTCAATCTGAAGGATCACCCCGCAGAGGGGCGCTTGGAGGCTTCGGGCTCCTTCAATGCCATGGTCTCCCACCGTGTGCGTCTCGAGTCCGCATCCGACGTCGACGCCGACGTGGAGCGATGGCTTCGCGCAGCGTACGAGCAATCATGAGGGCTCGTCCGAACGTTCAGTCCTCAGCGGTGTAGGACATGATGCGCCGATCCGGGTCGGTCGACGACCGAGCGGATCCCGTCCTACATCAGAAGAGAGGATGAACGGTTTGGGTAAACATCGAGACGGTACGATCGAACTCGCACGAAACGAGCTCTTCAGCCACATCCAGCGGTGCGGCGTGCTCGGCGCGTCGGAATCCGATCAGACGGAGTGGCTGGACGATACGATGGGATATATCGGAGATCGCTATCCGGACCTGAGCAAGCTCGAGCTTGCGCACCTGGAGAGCATGGGTCGCCGCTATCTGCGGCCCGCGATCCCCCACGGTCGCGGACTCGACGCCCGCAATCGCGACGAATGGACGGAAGACGACAGCGCCTCCGAGCAGGAGGAGCTGGCGGGCGCGGCTGCCTGACGGCATCGATCCCACATCCGTACGTTCACGGGCCCCCGGCGACTCGCGTCGCCGGGGGCCCGTTCGCGTCCTCGAACCTTCGGACCCGCGCGCATGCTCCGCGCGGGTCGGGCCGCCTCAGCCGATGCGGACCAGCTCGATGTCGAAGGTGAGATCCTCTCCCGCCAGCGGATGGTTGGCGTCGAGCACCACCGTCTGCTCCTGCAGCTCCGCGATGCGGACCGGGTAGACCTGCCCCTCCGTCGTGGAAACCTGAAGCGAGGCGCCCACCTCCGGCTCCAACCCATCGGGCAACTGCTCCCGCGGAACCGTCAGCATCATGTCCTCGTTCCGCGGACCGTAGGCGTTGAGCGCCTCGATCGTCGCCGTACGGGTCTCTCCCTCCTCCATCCCCTCGACGGCGCTCTCGAAGCCCGGGATGACCTGGCCGGCGCCGACCTGGAACTGGAGCGGGTCACGTTGCTGGGACGAGTCGAACACGGTGCCGTCCTGCAGACGACCCGTGTAGTGCACGTGCACGACGTCGCCCTTCTTCGCTTGCGCCATTCTGGATGTCCTGTGGGTTCGGGTGCCGTAACGGGGGCCGAGCCTCGTCAGACCCGCGAGCCGTGCGCGGGTTCGATCTCACTCCTGCGGCTGCGGGCTGGTCTCGTGCCAGAGGCGCTCGATCCGGTCGCGCAGATCGCGCAGCTCCGCGGACTTCTCGTCGTCGTCCCGGAGGTGATACTGCGCGGCGGCGATGGCACGGAACGCCCGCCAGAGCGCTTTTGTGGCCGGCGTGCGGCCGCGCGAGGAGCGCTTGTGCCCCTGCACGCGTGCCACGACCCAGTCGGCCAACTCGCCGTCGAGGCGCACGAAGCCGGCGTCTTCCTTCAGCTTCTTCAGTCTGTTCTTGGTCTCGCGTTCGAACGCCTTGGTCGCCCCGGAGAGGACGTAGACGCTCAGATCGTTGCGGTCGATCCAGTCGGATGTCATCGGCGTCTTCGGGCCTGGGGTGGGAACCACGGCATCCAGCAGCGGCCGCGCAAACTCGCTAGATGCTTGGCGTTAATACACTTGAAGCGCAGGAACGGTCCCCCGTCGCAACGAACGCCACGTCGAGGCCGTCCGTGGGCGGGCCGCGTGCGCGCGCTGGTTCTGGTGTCTTGACGGCCCTATCGTTGGGCTCGACCTGCCAAACGTCCGTCCTTCCAGGGGGTTCCATGGGTGCCTTCGGCTCCCTTCTCCGCTGCGCGCGCCGCCTCGGTCCCGTTGTGGGGCTTTCGGCGGTGTCCGCCGCGCACGCGCACGGGCAGATCGCCGATCGCACCCGCCTCGTCGCGGCGTTGGACTCCGCTGCGCGCGCGCACGTGGCCCACCCGATGGTCGCGGGCGTCTCCGTGGCCGTGGTGCGCGGCGCGGACACGCTGCTGCTGGCGGGCTATGGCCAGGTGGACCTGGAGTGGTCGGTTCCCACGCCGACCGACGCCAGCGCCAGCTACGAGATCGGGTCGGTCACCAAGCAGTTCACGGCGGCGGCGATCCTGCAGCTGGTGGAGCAGGGCAAGCTCGACCTGGACGCCGATGTCTCGGAGGTGCTGCCCGAGTTCGACACGCATGGTCATCCGGTTCCGATCCGGCGCCTGCTCGACCACACGTCCGGCATCAAGGGCTACACGGAGATGCCGGTCTTCGCGGAGCTGGTGGTCAAGGATCTGCCACGCGACACGCTGGTGTCCCTGGTGGAGGCGGAGCCCTTCGAGTTCGAGCCCGGAACCGCCCAGATCTACAACAATTCCGCCTATTTCCTGCTCGGTCTCATCATCGAGAAGCAGTCGGGCCAGAGCTACGAGGAATACGTTGCGGAGCACCTGTTCGCGCCGGCCGGGATGGACGCGTCGTACTACTGCTCGGAGTCGGCCGTGCGCGCCCGGGCGGCCCACGGGTACGACGGCAGCCCCGACGGTCTCGTGCGCAAAGGGTATCTGGACCACACGTGGCCGTACGCCGCGGGCTCGCTCTGCTCCACCGCCGGTGATCTGGTACGCTGGAATCGGGCGCTGCACGGCGGCCGCATCCTGTCGGGAGCGTCGTACCAAGCCATGATCACGCCTCGTCCGTTGCGGGACGGCACGCCCATCACCTACGCGATGGGCCTGGGCGTCGGCGAACGCGCCGGCCAGCGCTATATCGCGCACGGCGGTGGCATCAACGGCTTCCTGAGCGAAGCGTTCTGGTTTCCCGCGCAGGAGATGGCGGTGGTGGTCCTGCAGAACTCCACGGGTCCGCAGCCGCCGGGTGCGTTGGCCAGCGCCTTCCTGGATCTGCTGGTGGGTGCGGATCCCGCACCGACCGCGGTGCCGTACCGCGGCGATCTCGACGCGCTGGTGGGAGAGTACGCCGGGCCCGCCCGCGGCACACACGCGCACATGGAGGTCACGCGCGACGGAGACCAGCTCGTCCTCCAGCCCGCCACGTCCTCCACGCCGCTCCGGCCCACCCACGTCGGAGACGGGGTGTGGCGCGATGGCGGCTCCCGTTTCTGGTTCGTCACTCCGGGCGGAACGGCCACCGAGCTCCGGATCGCCCAGGGTGCGGGCCACTACGTCCTGCGGCGCATCGGTCGGTAGGCCGCCGCCGTCTTCCCATCCAGCCCGTTCTGACCGTCCAGGAGGACTCGCATGTCGTCCAGCTCCACCGCGCCCGACGCGGTCTCCGCCATCCACGCGCGCCGCTCCATCAAGCGCTTCACCGACCAGCCCGTCTCCCGGGAGCAGATCGAGCATCTGCTGGAGGCCGCCGTGCAGGCGCCCAACCACCGCATGACGGAGCCGTGGCGCTTCTACGTGCTGGGACCGCAGGCGCGTCGAGCGTTCGGGGAGGTGCTGGGGGGCCGCAAGGCCCGCAAGGTGGAGGACCCCGAGGCCGCGCGCCTGGTGCGGGAGAAGGTGGCCCACGAGCACGAAGCGCTGCCGGCCATGCTGGCGGTGGCCATGGTGCTCGACGACAACCCGGAGATCCGCGAGGAGGACTACGCGTCGACGATGATGGCCATCCAGAACCTCACCGTGGTGGCGGCGACCGTGGGACTGGGGACGCACATCAAGTCCGGCGCGGTGATGGACGATCCAGGGGCGCGCGCGGCCATCGGGGTGCCCGAGGGCCAGCGCGTCGTGGCCACGATCCCGCTCGGGGTTCCGGCGGAGATCCCCTCGCCCAAACAGCGCAGCGCCGCGACGTCCTTCACCACCTGGAGGGACTGAGTCCGGCGCACGGGCCGGAGGGGTGACCAATTCGCCGACGGAGTGTCGCCTGGAGAGGAGCGCGGGAGGTCCGCGCCGTACCCCGCTCCCAGAGGAGGCTTCCGCCATGCGCGTCCGTGCCCTGCTGCTCCTGGTGTTCATGCTGCCCTTCTTCGGCCTCGCCGCGTGCGACGACGACGCCACCGGACCGGACGAGACTCCGCGCGAGGAGACGCCGGAGGGCTGATCGGAGCCACGGTGGCGGGACCCGGGCGCCCTCCTCCGCACCGGAGAGGCTCCCCTTCGCCGGCAGCGGCCGACGCGCGGGCCTGACGGCCTGCCGTCGGCCGCTTGCGGTTCAGTGGCTCGACAAGCGAGCCAGGAAGTCGGGCCCCCGTGCCGCGCTCGACCTGCCGCCGTGATCCGGCCTTCCTTGCGCACAGGACTTGGAACGAGCCCCGGATCGGCGCGTGCCTACCCTGCGCCCAACCGCTCCGAGAGGGTCTGGAAGATCCGCTCCTCGAGCCGTCCGGTGGAGGTGCAGGAGCGGACGCCTTCCATGCCTCCACGGGCGCGGGCTTCGGCGTCGAACTGGATCGAGATGCGGGTGCCTTCCGCACCCTCGGGCGACGCGACGAGGCGAAGGGTGCCGAGCACCTGGGCGGCGTCCGCCACCGGCCCGTTCAGGTCGGTGCCGCAGTCCACCCACACGGAGGCCCGACGGTCGGCCAGGCGGACGATCCGGAATCCATCCGCGAACAACCGACCGTCCCCCGGAGAGACGGTGGTGGGTTGGATCTCCAGCTCCGTGAGGAGCGTTTGCATCGCCGTCCAGGCCGTCGCGCGCGGGACCGGGTAGACGGCGGTCAGCGCCTGCCCGCGCTGCACCACGCGCTCCGTCCCCTCCACGCCGCGGCGGATCTCCGGCGCGCCGGGCGGCGGAGCGCTGGCGGCGCCGGCACAGCCGCCCAGGAGCAGGACCACCGCCGGGAGCAGAGGACCGATCCACCGGCGCGCAGCGAAGGCGCCGGAACGAGACGAGGCAGGGGTACGTCCAGACGGCGTGCTCATGGGAAGGTCTCCTCTGCCAGGCGTGGCAGTGCTGCGCGGGACCGTGCGGAACGACGTGGGAAGGCGCCGGTCAGAATGCAGATGGGCACGGCTTCCAGCAACGGGGAGAGGGCTGCCGGACCGCGACCCAAGGAGGGCGGCTGTCGCTCCCCGGCCCGGCCTGCTGGATCGATCGCGACGCTCCGCTCCGCCTCCGCGCCTTGCCCCGCTCCCGGGCCCCTCCCTACCGTCCGACCGACCACACTCGCGACCCGCACCCGGGGTGCACGATGTCTCTCGCGCCATGCGTCCGGCGCTCGCTGCCGCTGCTCCTGATCCTCGGCGTCTGCGCGTGCGCGCCGGACGAGGCGGCCAACGCCACCGGCGCGCCGCAGGGCCCCGGAACCCATGACGACCTGGTGGCCCTCTTCCGCGAGTGGCGGGAGTTCGAGCACCCCGTCCTCGTGGACGGTGTGCCCGACTACAGCGCCGAGGCCATGGCGGCGCAGCACCGGGCCCTGCCGGAGTGGCGAGCCCGCCTGGATGCGCTCGAACCGGCGCGCTGGAGTGTGGCCGAGCAGGTGGACTGGCACCTGGTGCGGGCCGAGATGAACGGGCTCGAGTTCGATCATCGGGTGCGCCGGCCCTGGGCCCGGGACCCCGCCTTCTATGCCTCCGTCTACGCCGCGCAGTCGGACGTGCCCGCGCACGAAGGCCCGCTCATCCACGGCGCGATCGACCTGTGGACCTATGCGCTGCCCCTCTCCGACGCGGACGCCGAGGAGCTGACCGCGCGGATCGGCGCCATTCCCGCGCTGCTGGATCAGGCCCGGCGCAACCTGACGGGCGACGCACGGGACCTGTGGTTGGCGGGGTTCCGCTCCTTCGCCGCGCAGAGCGCGGATCTGGCGGCCTTCGCGGAGCGCGTGGAAGGACGGCACGCGGATCTCGACGACGCGATCCGGGGCGCCCGCGTCGCGACCGACGCATTCCGCGCGTGGCTGGAGGAGCAGGCTCCGACGAAGACGGGGCCCTCCGGCGTGGGGAAGGAGCACTACACGTGGTATCTGCGGAACGTGCACCTCGTCCCCTGGTCGTGGGAGCAGCAGGTCACGCTGCTGGAGCGCGAGCTGGCCCGGGCCCACAGCTCCCTGCGGTTGGAGGAGAACCGCAATCGTGACCTCCCCCGGCTCCAGCGCATCGCCTCGCCGGCCGAGTACGATCGGCGCCTGAACGAGGCCGTGGACGACTACCTCGCCTTCCTGGAGGGGGAGGGCATCCACACGATGCAGCCGTGGATGGAGGCCGCGCTGCGGGCCGTGAACGGCACCTTCCAGCCCGTGGAGCCGGACGAGCTGCGCAACTTCTTCAACGAGGTCAACTACCGCGATCCGCTGGTCATGCGCACGCACATGCACCACTGGATCGAGCTGGCGCGCATGCGTGAGGATCCGCATCCGAGCCCCATCCGGAGCGTTCCCTCGCTCTACAACATCTTCGATGCCCGCTCGGAAGGCCTGGCCACCGGGATCGAGGAGATGGCCATGCACGCGGGCCTGTTCGACGACCGGCCCCGCTCGCGCGAGCTGGTGTGGGTGATGCTGGCGCAGCGCGCCGCCCGCGGCCTGAGCGGCCTGCGTCTGCACGGCGGCGAATACGACATGGAGCAGGCGGTCGAGCACGCGATGCGCTGGACCCCCCGCGGCTGGCTCACCGACGGCGACCTGGTCCGTGGCGAGCAGCACCTCTACCTCCGCCAGCCCGGCTACGGCACCAGCTACATCACCGGCAAGATCGAGATCGAAGGCCTGATGGCGGAGCGCGCGCTGCAGCTCGGGGACGACTTCACGCAGAAGCGGTTCTTCGACGAGTTCTTCGCCGCGGGGGTCATCCCGGTGGTGCTGGTGCGCTGGCAACTGACCGGAGAGAAGGATCCGATCCTGGAGGCGGGCGCGGACCGCTGGCCGGAAGGGTAGCGGCGAACGCGACGACGGCCGGCGGGCGCCGTGCCGATCGGCGGACCCCGTCGACGCTTCAGCCGTGCTCCCACCAGCGCTGGACCTTCAACCACTGCAGCCAGACGAACGCCGCCGCGATCATCACCGCCGCCACGACGAAGCGGTTCTCCACCGACGTGAACGGCACGATGAACCCCGCGCCCAGGAGCACGCGGGCGAGCACGCCCTGGGCCTTGATGGATTTCTTCGTGTGCTCGATGGTGACGTGACCGGAGCCCGCTGCGGGGGCGGTCGCCTCCCCGCTGCGCGACCTCGCGGGCGCAGCGGCGGCCGCGGCGGCCGCTCCCGCGGCTGCCGGAGGCGCCGCCCGCTTCGGCGCCAACAAGGGACGGGATTCTCCCGCGAAGAAGCCCGGATCCTTGGGAGGCCACTTCCCGCCCTGCGGTGGCGCGTATCCCGTCTTGTATCCGACGTGCTTGGCCCACTGGTTCGTGAATTCCAACAGACCGGGTGGCATCCGGTAGCCCGTGCCCAGGATCTCCTCGGCCAACTGGTACCGGATCGAGTTCTCCGGCTCGGACAGCAGACGCTCACGGGCGACGCCCTCGAGCCAGGGCTCCACGAACGCCCGTGTGTCCGGGTCGCCCCGCAGGATCACCTGCCAGGTCAACCACCGCCGCGAGGAGGGCTGACCCGTGCGGAGGAGCTCCTGCACCACGGCCACCCGCCGCTTCGCGGTCTCCGGGGACAGATCGCGGGCGCCGACCACCTGTTCGATCAGCCCCGCGTACACCCAGGAGTTGGTCTCGTGGCGGAGCAGGTCGAACACCATCTCCGGGTCGGACTCCAGCAACTGCGTGGCGTACTCCGGCTCGCCGTTCTCACGCACGTACCCCAGCGCCCAGGCGGCCCGCTCCCGCAGCACCACGCTGGGGTGGCTGCGCAGGAGCTCCGCGACGGCCGCCGCCGACCCGAGGGCGGCGACCCGGGCCTGGGCCGCGTCGCGCTCCTCCTCCGTGTGGTTGGAGAAGGGGCTGTAGCGCCATTCCGGCCAGTCGGGGAATTCGGACAACGGCCACCTCCGAGGAGCGGGGGAGTGCGTGCGCTGGGCGCCAGTCTGCCGCGGTGCAGGGGAGGCCGCAACGCTCCTCCTGCCTTGCGCAGGACCGTGGAGGCGACCGTCACCGTCCTCGGTCCGCGGCCGATGGCCGGGGGTGGCGCCGCCCCTGCCGCCGCCCTCAGGTTCACACCTCCCCCACCCGCCACCGCCCGGAGGCCTCGTGGAGCAGCTCCCCGCCAAGATCTACTCGAAGTCGGACCTGGAGACCGCGCGCACCAAGGGCCAGGTGATGGGTTGGGTGCAGGGCGCGGGCGCCGTGCTCGCCGTGGGGGTCGTGCTCAAGCTGCTCGGGTGGATCCCCACGCTGCTGGTCGTGGGCGGTGTGGTCTACCTGCTCTACCGCCTCCTCGGGGGCGGCACCAAGGACGGCGGCGAGCCCTGACGGCCGGCACCCGGCTGCCGCCTCGCCTCCGTCCCTCCCTCGAGATCCGGTCGCACCCATGAAGCCTCGCGCTCCGACCTTCCTCTCCGCCGTCCTCCTCCTGGCCGCCGCTCCGCTGTCGGCCCAGCGGCCCCCGGACCTGTCGGACGCCGTGCTGCGCTTCGTCACCGTGCCGGGCGCCACGGTGGCCGTGACCCACGTGCGCCTGATCGACGGGACGGGGACCCCTGCGCGGACGGACGTCACCGTGGTCTTCACGGACGGGATCCTCACCGCGGTGGGGCCGTCCGGATCGGTGGCGGTGCCGTCGGGGGCCACCGTGGTGGACGGCAGCGGCCGCACGCTCACGCCCGGCTGGGTGATGCTGCACGAGCACATGTTCTATCCGTCGGGACAGGCGCGCTACAACACCAACGAGGTGTCGTTCCCGCCGCTGTACCTCGCGGGGGGCGCCACCACCATCCGCACCGGCGGCAGCCTCGACCCCTATACGGACCTGAGCACGCGGCGGCTGATCGAGGCAGGGCGCATCCCCGGCCCCACCATGGACGTGACCGGCCCGTACCTGGAAGGCGAAGGCGGCTTCATCCGCGCCTTTCCCGTGCTGCGCACGCCGGAGGAGGCGCGCGCCCACGTCGACTTCTGGGCCGACCGCGGCGTGACCTCGTTCAAAGCGTACAACCAGATCGACCGCGCCACGCTGGGTGCCGCCATCGAGGCCGCGCATGCACGCGGGATCAAGGTCACGGGCCACCTGTGCTCGGTCACCTACCGCGAAGCCGCGGACCTGGGCATCGACAACCTCGAGCACGGGTTCTTCGCGGCCACGGACTGGGTGCCCGGGAAGCGGCCGGACGAGTGCCCACAGGGTGCCAACCAGAGCTATCTGGATCTCGATCTGGACAGCCCGGCCTTCACGGACCTGGTGCGCCACCTGATCGACGCGGGCGTGGCGCTCACGTCCACCCTGACCGTGGTCGAGCGCCGCGCGCAGGACCGCCCCCGTCCCCCCCAGGGCGCGCTCGACGCCATGCTGCCCCAGCTACGGGAGCAGGTGGTCGCGCGCCTGGAACGGGCGGACGATCCCGCCAACGAGGTGGGCGGAGCGCTGCTCGCCAAGTACATGGCCATGGAGAAGGCCTTCTACGATGCGGGCGGCTTCCTGGTGGTGGGCACCGATCCCACGGGCGGCGGGGACGTCGTACCCGGCTACGCCAACCAGCGCGCGCTGCAGCTCCTGATGGAGATGGGACTGAGCGCCGAGCAGGCCGTGGAGGTCGCCACGCGCAACGGCGCGCGCTACCTGGAGCTGGAGGACGAGATCGGCACGGTGGAGACCGGCAAGCGGGCGGATCTGGTCCTCATGCGCGGCGATCCCACCACGGATCCGGACGCGTTCCGCAGGATCGAGACCGTCTTCAAGGACGGCGTGGGCTACGACTCCGCCGCGCTCTTCGCGTCCGTGAAGGGCTGGGTGGGGGTGCGCTGATCGGGGTACGGTGGGAGCTCCCGCCCGGGAGCTCCCACCGTTCGCGCCGGCCTGCGGGTCGCACCAGACGGGCTGCGACCTCCGCCCGGTCTGAGCGTCACATGCGGGGGCTGTTGCGGCTGTCGCGCACGGCTGCCGCGCACTCCGGCCAAGGCATGCGCTGACCAGTGTTCCCGTTGACCGGCATCACGCGGCGCGTGCGATCCACACGCTCCGGGTCCTCCGACGCCAGGTACACGAGCGAAGCCACCAGCACCGCGTTGTTCTTCAGGTCGTCGAAGACCAGCTTGTCGAACGTGTCGCGGTGGGTATGCCAGGTGTGGGAGCCGTAGTCCCAGCTCAACGCGCCCAGTCCGAACCCCGGCGCGCCCGCGCAGACGAACGAGGCGTGATCCGTACCGCCGCCCGACGGCATGCCGGGGAAGCTCTCGTCGATGTGACGCGTGACCTCGGCGGGCACGCGCGAGAGCCACCGGCCCAGGCTCCCCGCGGCGTCCACGAACCCGGACGCGCTCACGCTCACGATGCGGCCCGTGCCGTTGTCCTGGTTGAACAACGCCTGCAGACCCTCGAGGACCTCGGGGTGGTCCTCGACGTAGGCGTGCGAGCCGTTCAGCCCCTGCTCCTCGCCGCTCCACAGCCCGATCACGATCGAGCGCTTGGGGTTCGGATAGACCTCCGACAGGATGCGGGCCGCCTCCATCATCAGCACCGAGCCGGTGCCGTTGTCGGTGGCGCCCGAACCGCCCTCCCACGAATCGTAGTGCGCCGACAGCATGACGTACTCGTCGGGCAGCTCGGTTCCGCGCTTCGAGGCGATCACGTTGTAGACGGGGACTTCGCCGAGGTTGCGGGCTTCGGCGGTGAGCCGCAGCACCGGACCCTGCCCGTTGGCGGCCAGCCGGGCCACGAGCCCGTAGTCCTCGCAGCCCAGCTCGAACGTGGGGATCTGACGGGTATAGGCATTGAACACGCGCGTGGTGCCGTAGGAGCCCGGCCACTGCGACGTGACCACGCCGAGCGCGCCGGCTGCCTCCAGCTGCTGGTGCAGCTCCCGGCCACGGGCGTCTGCGCTGCCGGTGTTGCGCAGGCTCTCGTTCCAGGCGCGTTCGGCTGCGTCCCGCGCGCCATCCATGCGCTCGAACGAGCCCTCCATGGCGAACTCGCGCCACTGGTCGTCCGTCCGACACGTCGGCTGCGGGAAGGACATCATCACCCACCGGCCGCGCACCTCGCCCAGGAAGCGCTGCCAATCCGCCGCGGAGCGGATGGTCGGCAGGACCGCGACCGGGCCCTCCACGGGCCGCCCGCCGGTGCCCGGGCTCCAGGCCAGGATGCGCCCTTCCAGGGAGCGTACGCGCGGTTGGATGAGGGCGACCGTGCTGGGCCCCCGGTCCCAGCCTTCCCAGGTGCCGTACTCCTCCCGCTGCGCGTCGTAGCCCCAACGGGCCAGCTGTTGCACGGCCCAGTCCTGCGCGCGCTCCATGCCGGGAGACGCGGTGAGGCGAGGCCCGATCGAGTCCAGCAGCGCCTGCGCCATCGGTTCGATGCGCGAGCGGTTCATCGCCTGCTCCCAGATCTGGCGCAACACCGGATCGTCCGTCGCCAGCGTCTGGGCCGAAGCCGGGGCGGATCCCGCCAGCGCGGCCGCCATCATCACTCCGAGCCCCCACCGCCGCACCTGCATGCCTGCCACCTCCGTTGAAGCCTCGCGAACCCGCGCTCTGTAGGACCGCGCGAAGTTGGCGGGGGCCGCGAGGGGCGGCAAGCAAGCGGACCGGTTCTGGCTCAGCCGGGGGCCGAGTCGCGCAGCGCCTCCATGCGCTCGGCTTCCAGGGGCCGGTCCGTCCGGCGATACAGTTCCGCCATCAGTCCCAGCAGGTGCCGCCACTGCTCCGCCTCCGGGACCTTCAGCGGCTCGAAGCCCGCGTACGCCTCCTCGAAGCGGGCTTCGGCCTCGTCCAGCCGGCCGAGATCCATCAGGCACTGGCCGGCCTTGCTGGTCACGTTCGCCGTGAGGGGATGGGCGAGTCCCAGCGCCGTGCGCCGGATGCGCAGCGCATTCTCGTACTCGGCGAGCGCCTCCGCATGACGGTCCAGGAGGTGGAGGGTGACCCCGAGGTTCTGGGACGCCGTGGCCGCCGCCGGGTGGTCGGGGCCGAGCGTGGCCACGATGCGGTCGCGGGCCTCCCGCTTCAGCGCGAAGCCCTCCTCCCGCCGCTCGGGGCCGTGCCGGTCCACCGCAGCGGCAAGGTTGATGAGGGCGGAGGCCACGTCCGGGTGCGCATCCCCCAACAGGGTGCGCCGCAGGTCGAGGACGTGACGGAAGAGCGCCTCGGCCTCGTCCACCCGGCCCGATTGCAGGTAGGCGACGGCCAGATTGTTCAGGAGCACCGCCGTGCGGGGGTGGGGGCCCGGCATCGTCTGCTCCACGATGGTGCGTGCCCGCTCCAGGAGCTCCGCGGCGCCCTCGTAGTCGCGGCGGCTGAGGAGGAGTGAGCCGAGGTTGTTGAGCGCACCCGCCACCCGCAGGTGATCCGCGCCGCCATCCGCCTCCTGGAGCTGGAGGGCGCGTCGGAGCAGCGGCTCCGCCTCGTCCAGCCGGGCCTGCTTGTTGAGGACGGTGCCCAGGTTGGAGAGCAGGTTGGCCAGCTCGGTCCCCTGGCCCTCGTAGTACGCTTCGGCGAGGTCCAGCGATTGCCGGTAGGCCGCCTCCGCCTCCGGGAAACGCCCCTGCGCGTGCAGGCTGTTGCCGAGTCCTTCCCAGGCGCGGATGCGTTCCTCCATGGGGGCGTCGGCGGCCGCATCCAGGGCGGCGACGGCCGCCCGCAGCGCCGTCTCCGCGTCTGCGCCGCGGCCCAACTCCCACAGCGAGATTCCCAGCGAGCGCCGCGTGGAGGCGGTCTCCGGGTCGTCGGCGCCCAGTGCCGCCTCCCGCAGCGCCAACGCGTCCTCCAGCAACGGCAAGGCGCGATCGTGCCGGCCCAGGTTGCCGTTGGCGCGCGCCAGCGCGGTGAGCAGACGGGCCTGCACCAGCGGTTGGGCGTCGAGCTCGGTGCGTACCTTGGTGGCGCCGTCCTCGAGGAGGGCGGCGATCCGCAGCGTGTCGCGCCGCTCGTTGCCGGCCGCGAATGGATTGGAAGACCGGAACAGGTCTTCGAGGAACGTGGAGACCTCGACCGCGACGTCGCGCTCGACCGCGAGGGCAGCCGCCTGCTGGCGGCTGGTGACCGCGGAGCGGATGGAGACGACCGCGAGGGCCAGCAACAACACGGCCGCGAGGCCCGCGGAGGCCACCTCGGTGCGGTGCCGCCGCACGAAGCGCCCCGCCACGTACCCGAAGGTCTCGGGCCGGGCCTCGACCGGGAACCCGTCCAGGTGCCGACGGATGTCATCGGCCAGCTCGGCGACCGAGCGGTAGCGCCGCTCCGGCTCCTTGCGCAGGGCTTGCAGCACGACGGCGTCGAGATCTCCGCGCAGCCGCTCCGGCGCGACGGGCGCGCGCTCCAGACCCGCCTCGCCCAGCCGCCGGGGATCGGCCGCTGCCACGCTCGGCGCCACCGGCTCCCGCTCGCAGACGGCGCGGTGCATCTCGAGCGGAGGCACCAGCTGGAACGGCCGCGTACCCGTGAGCAGCTCGTAGAGCAGGACGCCCAGCGCGTAGACGTCGGTCGCCGTGGTGACCATGCCGCCCAGGAACTGCTCGGGCGCGGCGTGCTCGGGCGTCAGCAGCATCAGGTCACCGGTCGTGGCCCCGCTGCGCGTATCGCCGTCCAGCAGCTTGGCGATGCCGAAGTCGAGCAGCCGCACGTCCCCTTCCCGGGTGACGAGGATGTTGCTGGGCTTCAGGTCACGATGCACCACCAGGCCCGCATGCGCGAAGTGCACGGCATCGCAGACGGTGAGGAACAGGCCCAGTCTGCGCTCGAGCGGGAGCGCCTGCGTGTTCGCCCAGGCCGTGATGGGCTGGCCCTCGACATGCTGCATCACCAGGTAGGGCTCGCCCTCGGCCGTGACGCCGCCATCCAGGAGGGTGGCGATGTGGGGATGCTGCAGGCGCGCCAGGATCTGACGCTCGGTGGCGAAGCGCCGCAGGAGCGCCTCCGTGTCCCGGCCCGGCCGCATCAGCTTGATGGCGACCTGCTGCTCGTAGTGCGCGTCGGCCCGACGTGCCCGATAGACCTCGCCCATCCCCCCGCGGCCGATCAGGGCCTCGAGCGCATAGGCGCCGATCCGGGTGCCGGAGACGCGCGGTGCGGGCGGAGCTTCTTCGCGCACGGGCTCGGCCCCACCGGAGGCGTCCACCGCCAGGTGCGCGTCGAGCACGCTCTCCACCTCGCGCCGGAACGCCGCGTCCCCTGCGCAGGCCTGATCCAGGAAGCGCGCGCGCTCCGTCGCGGGCAGCTCCAGGGCCCGGAAGAACACCGTCGCCAGACGGTCCCACGATTCGGACGACATGCGCGCTCGGTCCCGGCGCTCCGGTTGCAGGGTGGGGGCGGGACCGGCCCCCCGCCGGCCCCGCCGCTCGTGCCTCCTGAATGGAGCCACGGCGGCCCCCATCTGGCAAAGCGACGAACGGGGGGAGGAGTTGGACATGGACCGGTGCGCGGAACAGGTCCCCGCCCGGCGCGGGCCGGACGGGGCGAGGCCGGCGGGTGCGTTTCCCCGACACCGCCCGGCGTCCCCGCTTGACCCGCTCCGACCCCGGTGTAGGGTTCGCCCATGGATTCCCCGACTTCCGACGCGCCCGCCCCGGGCGAGCACCCCCCGCCGTCCACCCCGGGTCCGGCCCAGGACGCCGCATCGGCACGTCCCGACCCTCCGGAGGGCGTCCGCGAAACGACCGGTGCTTCCGGAACCGCCCCATCCTTCCCGCCCGAGCGCCTTCGCGACGCGCTGGGCGTCCTGGAGGCTGTCGTCGACGACCGGGGCCTCCTGGCGAGCCTGCGGAAGGGCGAGCAGCAGCGTCTCATCCAGGCCGCCGGCGCCGTCTTCTGTCCGGACAAGGCCCAGCGTCGACGGCTGGTGAAGGAGCTGGTCCGCCGCCGCAACGCGGAGCAGGCCGCCCGCGAGGAGGCGGCGCTGGAGGAGACCGGCATCCGCCAGCTCCGGCGCAAGCCCACGTTCACCACGCCGAACGTCTTCCCACCGCGCATCGGCGAGCCCGACGAGGTCGACCCCGACACCGACGAGCCCGTCACCGTCGAGCGCACGCACTGTTACGTGTGCAAGCAGGACTACTCCGAGATCCACCACTTCTACGACCAGCTCTGTCCGGAATGCGCGGAGTTCAACTTCCGGAAGCGGTCGGAGCTGGCGGATCTGCATGGCCGCGTCGCGCTGGTCACGGGCGGGCGCGTGAAGATCGGCTACCAGGCGGCCATCAAGCTGTTGCGCTCGGGTGCGCACGTGATCGTGACCACCCGCTTTCCCCGCGACGGCGCGCAACGCTTCGCGCGGGAGCCCGACTTCGCCGACTGGAGTGACCGACTCGAGATCTTCGGGCTCGATCTACGGCACACACCCAGCGTGGAGGCGTTCTGCCGCGAGCTGATGGCCACGGAGTCCAGGCTCGACTTCATCGTCAACAACGCGTGCCAGACCGTGCGGCGTCCTCCGGCCTTCTACGAGCACATGATGGAGGAGGAGACGGCGGCGCTGCACACCCTTCCGCCGCCGGTGCGCCGTCTGATCGGCCGCTGGGAGGGGCTTCGCGGCTATCACATGCTGCCGGAAGGACCCGAGGCCGCGGCCCGCGACGCCACCGTGCGCGAAGCGGCCGGGATCGCGCGCGCCGCGGAGCTGAGTCAGGTGGCGTTGCTGCCGGAGGAAGTGGAGGCGCAGCGAGCGCTGTTCCCGATGGGTCGGCTCGATCAGGACCTGCAGCAGGTGGATCTGCGCGACATGAATTCGTGGCGCATGCTGATGGCGGAGGTGCCCACCGTGGAGCTCCTGGAGGTGCATCTGGTCAACGCGGTCGCGCCGTTCCTGCTGAACGCGCGCCTCAAGCCGCTCATGACGTCCACGCCCGAGCGCGACAAGCACATCGTCAACGTGTCGGCGATGGAAGGGCAGTTCTACCGGACGTCGAAGACCACGCGTCACCCGCACACCAACATGGCCAAGGCGGCGCTCAACATGATGACGCGCACCTCGGCCGCGGACTATCACAACGATGGGATCCACATGAACGCAGTGGACACCGGGTGGGTCACCGACGAGGATCCCGTGCAGATCGCGGAGCGCAAGCGCGTGGAGCATCGCTTCCACCCGCCGTTGGACATCGTGGACGGGGCCGCCCGGATCGTGGACCCCATCCTCCACGGGTTCAACACCGGCGAGCACGTCTGGGGCAGGTTCCTGAAGGACTACAAGCCCACCCACTGGTAGCGACGCCGGAGGGGTCGCAACGGTCGACATCCGGACCCCAGAGAGACGACGACGAGACCGTCGCCGGACGTCGACGGTCCTGATGGAGACGGCCCGGTCCCTCCCATTCCGGAGATGCGAATGGACCCCGCACTGACGGATGTGCTCGAGGAGCAGCTCGCTCGCTGGGGCGGAGACGAGCTGATCCTGCACCACGATGCGCCATCGGGCGCCTGGATCATCCTGGCGCTGCACTCCTCGCGCCTGGGGCCTCCGACGGGCGGGACGCGCTTCAAGGCCTACGCCCGCCTGGCGGACGCGGTCACCGACGCGCTGCGGCTCTCCGAAGGGATGACCCGCAAGTACGCGGTGGCCGGCTTCGAGCGCGGAGGGGGCAAGGCCGTGATCCACGCCCCGGCGGAGCTCGACGCCGGGGAGCGGCAGGCGCTGCTCCGCCGGTACGGCACCTTGTTGCGGGAGCTGGGCGGCCGCTTCTACACCGGCCCGGACGTGGGGACCTCCCCCACCGACATGGACGTGATCGCCGAGACGGGGGCGCCGTACGTCTTCGCCCGCACCCCGGCGGCGGGGGGCGCGGGGTCGTCCGGTCCGTACACGGCCCTCAGCGTCTTCGCCGGCATCCGCGCGGCCTGCGCGCACGTCTTCGGCACCGACGATCTGAGCGGCCGAAGGGTGGTGGTGCAGGGGGTGGGGAGCGTGGGCGCGGGGCTGGTCGAGCGTCTGGTGGACGCGGGCGCCGACGTGCGCTTCGCTGACCTGGACGCGGGTGTGGTGCACGACCTGGAGCGCCGCACCGGCGCCCGGTCCCTCGATCCGGGCGCGGTGCTCGCGCATCCCTGCGACGTGTTGGCACCCTGCGCGCTCGGGGGCGTCCTCGACGCACGGACCATCCCCACGTTGCGCTGCCGGATCGTCGCGGGCGGCGCCAACAACCCTCTCGCCACGGAAGGAGATGAGCTGCGCCTCGCCGAGCGCGGCATCTTCTATGTGCCCGACTACGCGATCAACATCGGGGGGGCGATGGCGATCACGGGGATGGAGGCGCTCGGCTGGACGGAGGCGGAGGCCACGGAGCGCGTGACGCGCTCGGCGGAGCAGGCGGTGCGGCGGATCCTGGAGCTCTCCGACCGGGAGGGCGTCAGCACGGAAGAGGCGGCCCGGAGGTTGGCGGAGGAGCGGTTGGCGGGCTGAGGCGGGTCGAGGCGAACCCGGGGATCGGGGATCGAGTCCGGGGCGCGCTACCGTGGAAGATCGGTCTGCGCGAAGTCGTCCCCGGTGAAGAGCAAGGGCTCACCGGCCAGTGCGGCGGCCGCGTAGGTCATGCAGTCGCCGAAGTTCAATCGCGCGGGATGGCGTCCCTTCCCGAACCTGCGGTAGGCCTCGACGGCCTCACGCCAGTGGATCTCGCCGAAGGGGATCTCCTGGATGGCGAGCTCGTCCAGCATGCGCTCCAGCAGCCCGCGGGAGGCGTCACCCAGTCGCGCTTCGAGGACGATGCCTGCCTCGGCGAGGGTCGGGGTGGCGGCGGCCAGGGCCTCCGCCGTGCGGAGGCGATCCAGGACGTCTTCGTAGCCCGGGTCCCGGAAGACGACCGCGAGGAGGGCGGAAGCGTCGACGATCATACGCCCTCCGCTCCATAGCCCAGGATCGCCTCCCGCTCCGCCTTGTCCGGTCCGGCGCCCCGCTGGTCGGCGGGCACGCGGGCCCACACCTCGGTCTCCAGGAACCGCCGCAGCCGATCGGCCTTGGCCTGCTCGCCGACCCGCTGCCGGAGCCGCGCGTAGCGCTCCACGAGCGCCTGCCGGACCGCTTCGGTCTTGGATTCACCCGTCAGGTCCGCGACCTGGGCGACCAGGCGCTCGACCTCGGCGTTCTTGATGTTGAGCGGCATCGGATCCGTCCTCAGAATACACCAATCTACCCTTATTCCACCTCGGAGGAAGGCCCCCCGCCGCGACCGCTCGTTCGCTCCTGCGCCCACGCCGTCCGCAGTGAATCCGCCGTGGGCTCGATGACCCGCACGTGGGTGGGTCGGGCCAGCAGCTCCGCCAGGGCCGGCGGGACCTCCACGGGGTGACCCACCAGCGGCTCGACGATCTGCTCGAACTTGGCCGGGTGCGCCGTCGCGACGACCACCAGGTCCGCGCTCGACATCTCCTCCCGCAGTCGCACGGCGGTCGCGGTGTGGGGGCAGAAGACCTGGCCCCAACGGGCGGGACCGTTCCGGATGGTCTCGCGGATCTCCTCGTCGGAGACCGTGCGCGCGTGCAGCAACGGACGGAGCGCCTCGGGACCTCCGGCCAGGTCGAACAGCCGCTCCATGTTCGAGGGATGCCCGACGTCCATCGCGTTCGCGAGCGTGGAGACGGAGGGGCGGGGCTCCCACGGGCCTCCCCCCGCGAAGGTGGGGATGACGTCGTTGGCGTTGGTGGCCAGCGCGATGCGCGCCACCGGGAAGCCCGCGCGCTGCGCCCAGAACGCGCCCACCGCGTTGCCCACGTTGCCGGACGGGACGATGAATCCCGGCGCGCGCCCGTGCCGCGCGCGGTACTGCAGGGAAGCCCAGGCGTAGTAGACGACCTGCGGGAGCAGCCGCCCCACGTTGATGCTGTTGGCGGAGGTGAGCCGACCTCCCCCGGGCCACGATCCCGACTGGAAGAGCTCCTTCACCATGCGCTGGCAGTCGTCGAACGTGCCCCGCACGGCGAAGCTGGTGACGTTTCCGTCCCAGCACGTGAGCTGGTGCTGCTGACGGGGAGAGACGGCGCCTTCCGGGAAGAGGATGGCGACCTCGAGACCTTGCTTCCGGTGGCAGGCGGCCGCGACCGCCGCGCCGGTATCGCCCGACGTGGCCACCAGGATGGTGCGGGGACGATCGTCGGGATCGGGTGGCAGGTGCTGGAAACAGCCCGCCAGGAAGCGGGCGCCGAAATCCTTGAACGCGGCCGTGGGCCCGTGGAAGAGCTCCAGCACGGCTGTACGCCGCGGCAGCTCCACGAGCGGGACCGGGAAATCGAACGCCTCCCGACAGAGTCCCTCCACGTGCTCGGCGAGTGGGTCGTCTTCGAGGAAGGGACGCAGCACGGCCGCGGCGAAGGCGGCGTAGTCGGAGCCGGCCTCCGCCGGGAAGCGGTCCGGCTCCGGAAAGCGGTCGGGCACGTAGAGCCCGCCGTCCGGGGCCAGACCCTGCAGCAGGGCCTCGCTGAACAAGACCGGCGGCGCCTCGCCGCGCGTGCTGCGGTATCTCATGCGGCCTCGATGGCGTCGAGCACGTGGGCACCGGGTTGTCCGACCGGCCCGCTCCAGGGGTCCGCGGCGACGCCGCCGGCCTCGAACACGTGTAGCACCGCTTCCTCCACGCGTGCGGTGACGGCGGGGTCCGCGGTGAGCGCGAAGACCGTGGGACCCGACCCCGAGATGCCGAACGCCAGCGCGCCCGCGGCCTCGGCGGCTACGCGCGCGTCGTGGAATCCGGGGATCAGCGGCGCGCGCGCAGGCTCGGCCACCAGGTCCACGACACTGCGTCCGAGCAGCATCGCGTCGCCGGTATAGCAGGCGGCCACGAAGCCGGCCAGGTGCATGGACTGCCGCACGTGGTCGTGCAGGGGGACCTCCGCGCGCATCGCGGCGCGCGCGCGGCGGGTCTCGATCTGCAGGTGCGGATGGATGACCACGCACTCGAGGCCCGGCGGGACCGGAAGCGCGATCGCGCGTGGAGGATCCATGCCCACCACCGCCGTGAGCCCCCCGAGCAGGCAGGGGGCCACGTTGTCCGCGTGTTGTGCGCCGCTGGCGGCGGCCTCCCCGACGGTGGCCCACCGCAGCAGGTCGTCCGACGACGCGGGGGTGGGCAAGAACGCGTTGGCGGCGACCACGGCCGCGACCGCGGAGGCAGCCGACCCGCCCATCCCCGACCCGAGCGGGATGCCCTTGTCGATCTCGACGTCCAGCCCGAACGGGAGCGGTTGCTCGGCCAGGAGCGCGTGCAACGCCACGGTGGCGGTGTTGCGGGCAGGATCGGAGGGCAGGGAGGTGACCACCCCGCGTTGCGCGGTGATGCGCACGCCGCTGCGGTCGGGCGCGGGACGGATCGTCACCCGGTCGCCGGCACCCCCGATCGCGAAGCCCAGGAGGTCGAAGCCCACCGACACGTTCGCGACGCTCGCGGGCGCGAATGCGGTGACGGCGCGGAGCTCGGATGGGGCGTTGGACACGACGTGCACCTCGGGCGGCGGAGACCTGGGGCACACCCCGGAGCATCGCCCGACCGTCCGGGACGCGCTCACCCGCGGGCGGGCCCGGCCGAAAGGTATGCGCCGGCGCGCGGTGGGGGAGTCCCGCAGGGTGTCGGGCCTCCCACGTCGCACCAGGACCGGGCAGGGCGGTCGGCGTCCGCCTCCGGCCCCGCTCCAGGCGCGGCGGTCGGCGAGCCGCTCGGCCGCCCCTGCGCGCCACCTTGCACCGGAGTGGAGGCAGGCTCCACGTTCGCGCGCACACCGCTCCTCCCGCTCGAACCGGAGTCCCATGCGCATCGCCGACCTCGACTGGCAGCAGCTCGAACGCCTCCTCGAGCACGAGGACCGGGCCGTCCTCCCGCTCGGGAGCACCGAGCAGCACGCCCGGCTGAGCCTTGCCACCGACTCCATCCTCGCCGAGCGGGTGGCGCTCGAGGCCGCCGAGCCGCTCGGTGTCCCGGTCTTCCCGGTGCTGCCCTACGGTGTGACGCCCTACTTCACCGGATATCCGGGGACGGTGTCCCTACGGGTCGAGACCTACCTGCGGCTCGTGGGCGACGTGCTCGACCACCTGGCTCGCATGGGCTTCCGCCGCATCCTCCTCGTGAACGGGCACGGTGGCAACGCACCCGCGGCGGCCTTCGCGGTGGAGTGGGCGGCCGGCCATGCCGGTGTCCGCGTCAAGATGCACAACTGGTGGAACGCACCGCGCACGCTGTCCGTGCTGCAGGCCATCGACCCGGTCGGCTCCCACGCCTCGTGGGCCGAGAACTTCCCCTGGACGCGCCTCCAGGGCGTGGAACAGCCGGAGGATCCGGCGCCCTCGATCGACCGGGTGCGCATGGCCGCGATGTCTCCCGCCGAGGTGCGCGCCTATCTCGGCGAGGGGAACATGGGTGGCCGCTATCAGCGCGGCGACGAGGACATGCTGCGGCTGTGGGCCGCGGGCGTGGAGGAGACCCGGGCGGCCCTGGAAGGACCATGGGCGTGAAGGACGATCCGAACGCTGCGGGAGCGCACCCGTGCACGTGACCTTTGACGGGAAGTGCGTGCTCGTCACCGGCGCCGATCACGGGATCGGACGCGCCATCGCGGTCGCCTTCGCGGAGCGCGGCGCGCGTGTGTGGGCGACCGGCGTCTCCGACGCCGAGCTCTCCGAGACCGGGAGACTGCTGGGCGCGCAGGGCCGGACCGCTCACCTGGACGTCACGGACGCGGAGGGCGCGAACGCGCTCGTGTCGCGCATCGAGGCGGACGCGGGGCCGGTGGACGTGCTGGTGAACAACGCCGGCGGCGTGCGCGGCCAGCGCGGTCGTCCCGTGGAGGAGGTGAGCGACGCCGACTGGCGCGACATCGTGGCCGTGAACCTGGACGGGACCTTCCACTGCTCGCGGGCGGTGGCGCCGGGGATGAAGCGCGCCGGTCGCGGCGCGATCGTCAACATCTCCAGCGGCGCCGGCCTGGGGGTGAGCCTCACCGGCATCCAAGCGTATGCGTCCGCCAAGGCGGGGCAGATCGGCCTTACGCGTCAGCTCGCCCACGAGCTGGGTCCGTTCGGGATCCGCGTGAACGCGATCGCGCCGGGCTTCGTGTTGTCCAACCCCGACACGGAGCGGCAGTGGGCCCGCTACGGGGACGAGGGACAGCGGCGGCTGATCGAATCCATCCAGCTCCGGCGGCTGGGTAGACCGGACGACATCGCGCACGCCACGCTGTTCCTGGCGTCGGACTTCGCGTCCTGGATCACCGGGCAGGTGCTGTCGGTGAACGGGGGGCGCTGAGGGGCGGGGCGACCCGATCGAACGCTCGACGCGTGCGCGCGCTTCTAGTTCCGGGGCCGCATGTACAGGTTCCGCGTGTACGGGCTGAACTGGGCTTCCCCCGTGAAGCTCTGCGGCTCATCCTCGAGCTGGTAGTCGCTGTGCACGACCTGGACGACGTAGGTGCCTTCCAGCAGGTCCAGCGCATACATGCCGCTGGGGTCGAGCGAGGTGGTGTTGTGCGTCACGCCATCCTCCCCGGTGAAGGTCACCAGAGCGCCGGGGATCGGGACGAAGACACCGGCCTCGACCCGATGCGAGATCCGGCCCGCGACCTGGATCTGCTGCTTGCAGGCTGCGAACGTGCTCATCGCCAGCCCGAGTACGGAAAGCCTCAGAACGGATGCACGCCCGCGCCGACACTTCGCGCTCCTGGACATTGTCTCTCCTCCCCCCTCGGGTCGCCGCTCGATGCCCGGCGGATCGTTCGCGCGGACCGGCTTCGTACGGTCCTGTTCGCTCCACATCCACCGAGGCGACGGAGAGCGACGCGGTTGGCCATGGGGGGAGCTACCGGTCGGAGCTGGGGGGGCCGTCGCTGAGAAGACCTGCTACGGGTCGCGGGCCTCCAGCAGCTCCGCCGACCTGCGCAGGTCACCACGCAGCGTCCTGCACCTCTCGCCACGGCAGGACGTCGATGTCGCTCCGACGCTGGCGTTCGCGTCCGCCGTGGACCAGGCGAGCGACGACCTCGCGATGGGCCTGCTCGGCGTCGTTCGCGCAGCTTTCCACGAAGCTGCGCAACGCCGTACGGTGTTCGGTCGCGATGGTCGCGCCGGACTTCATCTCCACCGCATGGAGTCGATCGCCGCCCTCGACGATCAGATCGATCTCGCGGCCGCGGCTTTCCCGGAGGTGGAAGAGGTCCGCGGGACGGCGCGCGTGGAGCCGCGCTTTACGCACTTCGGATGCCACCCATGACTCGAAGAGGGCGCCTCGCAGAGGGTGGGTGCGTAGCTGGTCGGGTCTCCGGATTCCCAGGAGGTGGCAGGCGAGTCCCGTGTCCACGAAATGGAGCTTGGGGGTCTTCACGACCCGCTTCCGGACATTGCGGACCCAGGGAGGAAGGCGGAAGACGACAAAGCTCGCCTCCAGGACGACGATCGCAGGCGCGCTCCCCCCCTACGACGTGCCCTCCCCCCAGATGTCCACGTGCGGTACCCCGTCCTCTCCCACCCACCCGCGGTACATGCCGGGCGTGTTGAAGCACAGCTCCACGTGGCCGTCCGCGTCGAGGGCCACCAGACCACCCGACCGCGGCACCTGACGGGCCAGCTCGTCCCAGATCACGGCGCGTACGGCCTCCGACAGGGACGCCCCCGTCAGCGCCATGCGGGCCTCCACCGCGTGCGCCAGCGCCAGGCGGATGAAGTATTCGCCCCAGCCGGTGCAGGAGACCGCGCAGCGCAGGCTGGCCCACGTGCCGGCGCCGATGATGGGCGTGTCCCCGACGCGGCCCCAGGTCTTGCCCGCCATGCCGCCGGTCGAGGTGGCGGCGGCGAGCGTGCCGCTGCGGTCCAGCGCCACGGCGCCCACCGTGCCCGCCTTCGACGTCGGGTCGCTCGTGGGCTCGGCGTCGCCGAGCACGTTGGGCCGTCCACCGCGGCGCTCCAGCGCGCGCTGGAGCTCGGCGCGCCTCCGCTCCGTGCCGAACCAGCCCGGGTCCACGGGCTCCAGGCCCTGGGTCCGAGCGAACGCCTCCGCGCCCTCGCCGATCAGCATCAGGTGCTCGGAGCGCTCCATCACGCGGCGCGCGAGCACGACCGGGTTGCGCACGCCGGTCACGCCAGCCACGGCGCCCGCGTCCCGGTCCGCGCCGCGCATGATCGAGGCGTCCATGGTGATCACGCCGCGCTCGTCGTAGTTGGAGCCCCGCCCCGCGTTGAAGTGGGGCGAGTCCTCCAGCACGCATACGGCGGCCACCACGGCGTCGACGGCGTCGCCCCCCTGGTCGAGCGCGCTGCGGCCCGCCTGAAGGGACGCCGCCAGGTCTGCCTCGTAGGCTGCCTTCAGCTCCGGCGTCATCCGCTCCGGGGTGAGCGTCCCCACGCCGCCGTGGATCGCCACACCGTGCGCGATGCGCACTCTCGCTGCTCCGCTCATGGGCGCTCCTCACGGTCGGGGGTCCCACCCACCACGGCGACCAGAACGTCCACGTTCGCACGCTCCTGCCGCCGCGCTCCCGCCTCGATCTCGTGGATCTGCGTGATCACCGCGTCCACGACCGGGGTCGGCACGCCCAGCCGGCGACCGGCGCCCGCCACCGGACCGAGCTGGGCATCCACCTCCGTCCGCCGTCTGCGCACGGCCAGGTCGCGCCAGATCCCGCTGTGCGTCTTGGCCGAGCGGCGGTTGAAGGACACCAGCGCGTCCAGCGACGCATGCGCGGTGGCAAGGGACGCATCCGGTGCGAACGCGGCCGGATCGAAGCCGTCGAACGCCTGCAGGGGGATGCCCTCGGCGTGGGCCACGCGACACACCTCCCGCGCGATCGCCACGTACACGGGCCGATGCTCCCGGTCGGCGAGCGCGTCGGCGATCGGATCGTCCGTGAGCGCGGTGACGAACAACAGCGCACCGTAGGCGAGCTTGCTCCAGAGATAGCCGAAGATGGTGTCCGTGAGCACGGCATTCGGCTCGAAGATGCGCAGCAGATCGTGCAGCGCCCGCACGCGTTCGGTGGAGCGTCCGTCCAGCTCGCCCACCACGACCGCACCCCGGCCACCCCAGTGCACCACGCCGGGCTCCAGCACGTCGGCGCCGAAGTTCACGAAGGCGCCGATGGTGCGGGCCGCTCCGACCTCGGCGGCGATCACAGGCTCGTTGAGCCCGTTCTGGATGGAGGCCACCCACCCGTCGTCGGTCAGGAACAGGGCCGCCTCGCGGATGGCCTCTTCCGTGTGGTGTGCCTTCACGCAGAGGAGCATCCGCCCGTAGCGGCCGGTCAACGCGGACGGCGTCACCGCGTCCGCGGGGACGGTGAACTCGGCCTGGGGGCCCGTGACGCGCAGGCCGTCCCGGTTCAGGGCGGCCACGTGCGCCCCATCCCGGTCCACGAAGCGGACGGCGTGTCCGGCGCGCGCCAGCACCCCGCCGATGGTGCCGCCCATGGCGCCGGCGCCCCAGATGAGCAGGGGATCGTGGGGGTCGGTCATGGGCCTCGGGGTCGGTGGGATCGCGGGTCCGGCCGGGAGCTGGCGCGCAGCGGCGCGGTTCCAACGCGGGGTGCGGGCGCCGCAGACACTTCGCTGCGTGCGGTCGGCGCGTCAAGAAGTCGGGCGGTTCGTGTCCGCCCCCCGTGGACCCCACGGAGTCATCGGGTGTGCGAGCCGCCGGCGGCCCGGCGGCCCGGCGGCCCGGCGGCCCGGCGGCCCGGCGGCCCGGGGGCGCTGGCGCACGCACTGCGCCGCTCCATATTGCCGTGGACCCTCCACCGGAGCCTTCGTGAAACGTCGCGACGTCCCCCTCGCCGGCCCGCTTTCCGCCGCCCTCCTCTGCACCGCGCTCGCGGCGCCGCTCGCCGGACAGACCGCCGCCTGCACCCTGGACGGGTACTCCACGGGTGCGCCGGTCCTGGCCGAGCCGAGTGCCGCCGGCGTGCGACTCACCTGGGACGGCACCGACGGAGCGCGCGTGCGCATGGCGCTGGAACGTGGGAGCAGCGGGCCGCGGATCGTCCAGTGGGAGCTGGCGGATGCCGGCGCCGACTTCCGCACGATCGCGCGCGATGTCGGGTTCGACCTGGAGGTCGTGGAGGGATACCGCCGGATCAGCAATCAACAGCTCGTGCCGCTCCGTGAGCTGGGGGTCGAGCTGACCTCCGACGTCGTCGATCGCTACAAGTGGGACGTCTTCTGGGACGCGCCGCTCGACCTGGCGCCGCCCGCCGGCGGCGGGATGATGAGCGCCAACCCGCCGCCGGCGGACGGCGTCGCGCACCAGCCGGGGCTTCCGCGTCGGCCGGAGGAGATCCGCCGCGGTCGGGTCGCTTTCACGGGCGGCGGATGCGCGGTCGAGAGCGAGGGCCGTCGGCTGCGCGTGCGCTTCCCGGGGCTCGCTGCCGGCTCCTTCCAGGGCGAGCTGGTCCTCACTGCGTATGCCGGAACCAGCCTGCTGCGGGTCGAGGCCATCGCGAGCACCACGCTCCCGTCGGTGGCCTACAAGTACGATCTCGGCTTGAGCGGTCTCCCCGTGCAGGGCAGCCGCGTCCACTGGCGCGACCTGTCCAACCGGCCGCAGTCGTACGGGCTCCGCGGTCCGGTGAACGATGCGTTGGTTCCGTTGCGGGCGGCCAATCGCGTGGTGGTGGCAGAGACGGGCGGGGCGGCCATCGCCGCGTTCCCTCCTCCGCATACGTTCTTCTGGGCGCGCGAGGTGGAGATCGTCGTCGGCAACGACTGGTATCGGAAGGACGGGCCGGACGTCTTCAGCTTCGGCGTACGTCAGGGCGAGGCGGAGGTGGTGGAGCGCTACCGCGCCAACTGGTCCCTCTACAGCGCGCCGCCCGGCACGGAGCAGCACATGGCGGCCTACTTCCTGCCGGTGCCGGGGGATGGCGAGGCCGCCTTCACCGCGGCGCTCGCGTTCACGAACGGCGACGTGTACCCGACGTTGCCGGGCTACAAGGTCCTGGGCAGCCACTACCACACCGACGTGGGACGCACGCTGATGGCGAGTGGCAGCGTGGACACCCGTCTGCCCGACTTCGAGGCCCTGCGCGCTGCGGGCATCGACATCGCGGGTCCCGTCGATCGCCCGCGCGACGAGACCCAGCTGGAGGAGCAGCGCTGGCTGTTCGAGGGCGCCCGCCGGCACTCCGACGACCGCTTCCTGGTCCTGCCCGAGATGGAGAACAGCAATCTGCTCGGCGGGCACTGGGACCTGTTCTTCTCCCACCCCGTCCACTACGTGGACACGCGTGAGCCCGGAACGCCCCTCGTGACGGAGCATCCGGAGTACGGACGCGTCTACAACATCGGCAGCGTCGACGACATGCGGGCGATGATCGAGGCGGAGGACATGCTGGTCTTCATGCCCCACCCGCGCACGAAGGGCTCGACGGGCTATCCGGACGCGATCCGCCAGAGCCCGCAGTTCCTGTCGGATTGGTATCGCGGTGTCGGGTGGCGCTGGGGGATGGGCTCCGACCTGTCGGAGGAGCGGTTGTCCGGCACGCGCGTGATCCCCCTGCTGGACGACATGAACAACTGGATCGCCGACTCGGACCTGCGGCTGAAGGGTCTGGTCGGCATCACCGAGACGTACGCCAAGGCGCCGGGCGACGACATCTACGCGAACGGACCGGTCACCTACCTGCGCCTGGATCGGCTGCCTGCCGGGGACGACTACGCCCCGGTGGTGCGGGCGCTGCGTGAGGGGGACTACTTCGTGACCTCGGGAGAGGTGTTGATCCCGGAGCATCGCTACGAGGGCCAGGGCGACACCCGGACGCTGGTGGCCGACGTCCGGTGGAGCTTCCCGCTGGCGTTCGTGGAGGTCGTGACGGGAGACGGCGAGCGCACGACCACCCACCGGGTGGAGGCCGCCGACCTGCCCGCGTTCGGCACCCACACGTTCCGGATCCCCTTCGCGGCCCGCGGGCAGGCCTGGGTGCGCTTCGCCGCGTGGGACACCGCAGGGAACGGAGCGATGACCATGCCGGTACGGCTGGAGCGCTGAACGCTCCTCCCTCCTTCCGGAACCGCCGTGACGCCCGATCCGAACCCGCTGCTCGCCGACGCCGGCCCGATCCCGTTCGACCGCATCCGTGCCGAGCACGTGGAGCCCGGCATCCGTCAGGCGCTCGCCGAGGCGCGCGCGGTCGTGGACGCCATCGCGGCGGGCGACGCCTCACCCCGGTGGGAGACCACGCTGGGTCCGCTGGACGAGGCCGCCGAGCGGCTGGCCCGGCGCATCGCGCCGGCCTCCCACCTGGTGGCCGTGGCCCAGACGCCGGAGCTGCGCGAAGCCTACAACGCGGTGCTGCCCGACATCTCGGCCTTCTGGTCGGGGCTGCACCTGGACGAGCGTCTCTGGAGTCGCATCGAGGCGTACTCCACCACCGAGGAGGCGCAGTCCCTGACCGGCATCCGGCGGCGCCACCTGGACAAGACGCTGCGCGAATTCCGCCGTGCCGGCGCCGACCTGCCGGAGGCGCAGAAGGAGCGCCTGCGCGCGCTCCACGTGGAGATGGCCAGCCTGGAGCAGAAGTTCTCCGAGAACGTCCTGGACGCCACCGCCGCCTACGAGCTGCTCGTCACGGACGAGGACCGCCTGAAGGGCGTCCCCGAGCCCGCGAAGAAGCGCGCGGCCGCCAAGGCACGCGAGGCCGGAAAGGAAGGCTGGCTGCTCACCCTGGACTACCCGTCCGTGGAGCCCATCCTCAAGCACTGCGAGGACCGGGCGCTCCGGCGCGAGATCCACGCCGCCTACTGTCTCCGCTGTCGCGATGGCGAGTGGGACAACCGGCCGCTCATCGCCCGGCTGCTCCGCCTGCGCGACGAGCTGGCCACGCTGCTCGGCTACGCCACGTTCGCCGACTACCAGCTCGAGGACCGCATGGCCCGGGACGGCACCCGCGCCCGGGCCTTCGAGGCCGACCTCGTGGCCCGCACGCGGCCGTACTGGGCGCGGGATACGCGGGCGCTGGAGGCGCACGCGGCCACGCTCGGTCTGGATGCCCTCCAGCCCTGGGACGTGGCCTTCGTGGCCGAGAAGCTCCGCAAGGCCCACTTCGATCTCGACGACGAGCTGCTCCGGCCCTGGTTCGCGCTGGACCGCGTCGAGCGGGGATTGTTCGACATCGTGGAACGGGTCTTCGGGTTCCGCGTCGTGGAGATCGACGACGACCCGGTCTGGCACCCGGACGTGCGTACCTTCGCGCTGTACGAAGGGGAGACCCGTCTCGGGGTCTTCTATACGGACTGGTTCCCGCGCAAGGAGAAGCGACCCGGCGCCTGGATGGACGCGTTCGCGACGGGCGGCCCCGACGGGGACGGCTTCACCCCTCACGTGGGCGCCATCTGCGGCAACTTCACACCGCCGCAGGACGGCACCCCGGCGCTGCTGACGCATGACGAGGTGCAGACGCTCTTCCACGAGTTCGGGCACCTGCTGCATCACTGCACGTCGCGTGTGGCGGTGCCGGCGCGCGCCGGGATCCACGTCGCGTGGGACTTCGTGGAGCTGCCCAGCCAGATCATGGAGAACTGGACGTGGGAGCGCGACGCGCTCGACCTGTTCGCGCGTCATCACGAGACGGGTGAGCCGCTCCCCGAGGACATTTTCCAGCGCATGCTGGACGCGCGCCGCTTCCTGGGCGGCTGGTACCAGATGCGCCAGCTGTCGTTCGGGACGCTGGACCTCCTCCTGCACGCCGACGTGGCGCCCCGACTTCGCCGGGAGGCCGCCACGGACGGGGACGACCTCGACCTGCGGCAGGGACAGGAGGTCGTCGATCTCGTGCGCGAAGTGCTGGTCGAGTTCTCCCCGACCGCGGCCTTCGCGGACCTGCACGTCCTCACGTCCTTCAGTCACCTGTTCGCCGGCGGCTACGCGGCCGGCTACTACAGCTACCTCTGGTCGGAGGTGCTGGACGCGGACGCGTTCACGCGCTTCCGCGACGCGGGCGTGCTCGACGGGGAGACCGGCCGCGCCTACGTGCGCGCCATCCTCTCGCAGGGGGATTCGGAGGATCCGGAGGTGCTCTTCCGCGCCTTCATGGGCCGCGATCCGGACGCGGGCGCGTTGCTGGAGCGGAACCTGGGATCGTTGGAGGCGGACGCGGCCTGACGGCGGCGGGTCGGAAGACCGGCCCCATCGCCGACCGCGGCGGGGTGACCCGCCGGCGCGTCCTCGCCGTGGGCCAGCCCGCCGGCCGGTGCCCGATCGCGCCCCGCCGGCCGCCTGCCGGTGCGTCGCGCCGGCCTACCGACCCACCAGCACCCAGTCCTCCTGCGGCGGGATCAGCCACTCGGCCCCGTTCTCCGTGATCACCACCATCTCCTCCACCGAGATGGTCTTGGTGGTGCCGTCCGGCTGTTCCCATCCGAAGAACCCATCGAACGCGAACGTCTGACCAGGCCGGAGCGGTCGAGCCGCGTCGCCTTCGGCGGTGCGGCCGCCCACGGCACCCCCCAGCCTCGGCCCCAGGTCGTGCGCCCAGTAGCCGACCGGATGACCGGTGCTCCAGATGATCGGGATCGACCCGTTCGCCCCCAGGACCTCGCGCTGCGCGCGGTCGACGTCCCACCCGGTGGCGCCGGGCCTCATCGCGGCGAAGGCGGCGCGGCTTCCCGCCCGCGCCCGCTCCCAGCGCTCCTGCATCTCCGGCGGCGCCTCGGTCTCGCCGTCCCGCAGCACATAGGCGAAGCGCTGGATGTCGGTGACCCACATTCCGTGCACCTTGATGCCGAAGTCCGTCTGGATGACGTCGCCGGGTTGGATCACCTTGTCGGTGGAATGCGAATGCCCGCGGTCGGGGCCCGAGTTCACGTTCGGGTTCTGATCCGCCGCCCATCCGTCGGCGACGCCCAGCTCGGCCATGCGCCGCTTGAGGAACCGGGCCACGTCGGCGTCCGTCGTCTGCCCGGGCACGATGGTGGCGTACGCCTCCAGCTCCAGCTCGGCGGTGAGCCGGGCCGCGCGCCGCATGAGGTCCACCTCGCGCGGCAGCTTCACCGACAGCCACTCGATCACGAGGTCCTCGGAGGAGACGAGCCGGCTCGCCAGTCGCGGGCCGACCGCCTGTTCGAGGGCGTTGCGCTGCGTCCAGGAAAGCCCATCGGCGATGTTGCGGCTGCTGCTGTTCACGGCGATCCGCTGGGCGCCGCGTGCGGTCAGCTCCTCCGCCACCACCTGGTAGACGCTCCGGTCCCTGGGGATGGCGAGCACGGAATCGAGCGGCGTCACCTCGGCCAGCGCCGTGCTCTCCGTGACCGGTGAGATCGCCAGCGAGCGGAGCGACCCGTCCGGCCCGGCGAAGAACAGGAAAGCCGCCAGGCCGCCGGCGTTCTCCGCGCCCACGTGCGCGGCGATCGGGTCGTTGGCGTTCTCCCGGCCCAGGACCACCCACGCATCCACACCGGCACGCGCCATCGCCGGACCCAGGAGCGTGCGGATGCGCTCCGCGCGGATCGACGGCCACAAGGTGGCATCGTCGGGGAACGGGAGGGGGTCCGCCGCGGGCTGCTGCGGCGCGTCCGCCGAGCAGGCGGCGCCGGCGAGCGCCAGCAGGCTCAGCATCGGGCTTCTGAACCGCCGCATCGGACGCGCGGACTCCGCGAACGAGTGCCGCGCGCAGGCGGTCGTGCCGCTCGGATCGGATGCGCCTCGGCGTTTCGTCATCAGGACACGATCCGCGCGCGACCCGGCAATACCACGGCCGGCAACCCCAGCCGCGCAACCGCCTCGTTGAAGCGCGCCAGCTCGTTCTCCAGCAGATCCAGGTATCGGGCGCGCACGGCGGACCAGTCCTGGTTCAGATCCTCCAGGCGCTCGTAGGCGCCGGGGAGCGGCCGTCCCTCCGGCCCTCCGGAGATGTAGCCGTCCGGTCCGGTCACGTTGTTGTAGAGCTCGAGCCACTGGTTGTCGAGCCGGGGCGGGAAGCGGATCGGGTCCTGGCCCGACTGGTTCTTCGTCTGTTGCAGGTCCTCGTGCACGTCCGTGGCCTTGGTCTCGAGCGTGTCCGCCAGCGGCCGGAGCGCATCCGCCTGACCGGCGGTCTCGGCCCGTTCGAGCACATCCCCCACCTGGCTGCGGATGGTGGTGAGGTTCTCGATGGCCTGCGTGACCGCCGTGATGGAATCGCGCACGGCGATGGCCACCCGGAACTGCTCCTCGTAGTCCGCCTGGGTGACTTCGGGGATGCGAGGGTCGGGCAGGAGCTGGAAGGACGCCTCCTGGGGCGTGCTCGCGCCGACGGCCATGCGCACGCGATACGTGCCGGGCGGGGCCTTCACGCCGCCGGTGTAGCCCCAGACCACCGCGCCTTCCGGCGTCTCCGGGCCGGGGTAGAGCAGGTCCCACGTGATGCGATGCAGGCCCGCTTCCTTGGGGATGCGCACGCCCCGCGTCTCCTCCACCACGGCGGAGTCGGACGAGAACGTGCGCACGACCGAACCCCGGCCATCGACCACGTCCAGGCGGATCTCGCCCTCGGGCTCGCTGCGCAGCCAGTAGTGGATCGTCGCGCCCTGCGGTGCGCCCTCCGGTGCCAGCTCCGCCAGGCCGCCGTCCGCGCCACCCTTGTTGACCCGGTGCACGGCGCGCGGCGTGAACAGATGCGCCGGAGCGGAGACGACCTGCGCGCTCAGCTCGCGGAGCGGGGTGATGTCGTCCAGGATCCAGAAGGAGCGGCCCTGGGTGGAGAGGACGAGGTCGTCGTGCGCCACCTTCATGCCGGTCACCGGCGTGCGCGGCAGGTCGCGCTGCAGCGACTGCCACCGGCCCCCGCCGTCGAACGACACGTAGATCCCGTACTCCGTGCCCGCGAACAGCAGCCCCTCGCGCTCGGGGTCCTCGCGCACGGTGCGCACCGGGTGATCGGCCGGGATGCCGTTCCGACCGTCCGTGAGCAGACGCCAGGTGCCGCCCCAGTCGTCCGTGCGGAAGATGTACGGGCGGAAGTCGTCCAGACGGTAGGCGTGCACGGCCACGTAGGCCCGACCCGCCGCATGCCGGGACAGGTCGATCTCATCCACGGTGCCGAAGCGCGGCAGGCCCGGCGGCGTGACGTCCGTCCAGGTGGCGCCGTCGTCGCGTGAGACGTGGATGCGCCCATCGTCGGAGCCGGCCCAGATCTCCTCCGCCGTGAAGGGCGACTCTGCGATCGAGAACACCACGTTGAAGATCTCGACCCCGGTCACGTCCGCGTTGATGGGCCCGCCCGACTGCACCTGGTGCTCGGGCGTGTCGGTGGTCAGGTCGGGGCTCAGCGTCTCCCACGTCTCGCCCAGGTCCCGCGACCGATTCACGTGCTGCGAGCCGTGGTAGACGGTGTTGGGATCGTGCTGCGAGACCAGCATGGGCGAGACCCACTGGAAGCGGTGCTTCAGGTCCGCACCCGCCGATCCGAGCTGGAGCTGCGGGTAGAGGTTCATGTTGCGGACCTGGTCCTTGCTCAGGTCGTAGCGGTCGATCACGCCGCCGTAGCACCCGGCGAAGACGATGTGGGGGCGGTCCGGGTGGAGCGCGACCGGCCCGGTCTCGCACCCACCCACGTTCAGCCAGTGCTGCTTGGGGTAGAGCGTGTTGGACGACATCCACGCCGGCACCGAGATGGTGGTGTTGTCCTGCTGGGCGCCGTAGAGCCGGTACGGGAAGGCGTTGTCCACCACCACGTCGTACAGCTCGGCGGTGGGCTGATTGAAGTACGTGGACCAGGTGCGGCCGCCGTTGACGCTCACCTGCGCGCCTCCGTCGTCGGCCACCACCATGCGGTTCGGGTGGTCGGGGTGGATCCACAGGTCGTGCACGTCCCCGTGCGGCACCGGGATGGCCTCGAAGGTCACGCCCGCGTCCACGGAGCGGTACAGACTGGTGTTGAGCGCGTAGACCGTGTTCGGGTCCACGGGATCGGCGCGCATGTGTGTGTAGTACCACGCGCGTTGCCGCAGGTTGTTGTTGGAGTTCGTGCGCGTCCAGGTGCGCCCGGCGTCGTCGGAGCGGTATACGCCACCCGCGGGCTCCGCCTCGATCAGCGCCCACACGCGCATGGGATCCGCCGGGGAGACGGTCACACCCACCTTGCCCACGACGCCTTCCGGGAGACCGCCGCGGAGCTGCGTCCAGGTGTCCCCGCCATCCGTGGACTTGTAGACGCCGCCGTCCTCCGCACCCGAGATCATGGCCCAGGGCTTCCGCTCCCCCCGCCACATCCCGGCGTAGAGCTCGCGCGGGTTCTTCGGGTTCATCGCCAGGGAGGACGCGCCGGTGGAATCGCTGACGGCCAGCACGTGCTCCCACGTGCTGCCGCCGTCGCGCGAACGGAAGATGCCGCGCTCCGGGTTCTTGCCGAACGCATGCCCGAGCGCCGCGACGTACACGAGGTCCGCGTCCTTCGGGTGCACCACGATGCGGCTGATCTGCCCGGCTTCCGGCAGGCCGATGAAGGACCAGGTGCCGCCGCCGTCGGTGGACTTCCACATCCCGCGTCCGTGCGACGTGTTGCCGCGGATGTCGGCGGAGCCCAGCCCGACGTACAGCACGTTGGGGTCCGAGTCGGGCACGGCCACGGCACCCACGGAGCCGCCGAACCATCCGTCGGAGAGGTTGGTCCAGCTCACGCCGTTGTCGGTGCTCTGCCAGACGCCGCCTCCCGTGACGCCCATCACCCAACGGTCGGGATCGTCCAGGAAGCCGGTCGCGGCCGTGGAGCGGCCGCCCCGGTAGGGGCCGACCATGCGGTAGTCGAGCCCCGCGAACGCCAGCGTGTCGAAGGGGGCCTGGGCGCGCGCGTCCGCGGGGAGAGCCGCGAGGGCGGTGGCCAGGGAGAGCAGGGCGAGGGACGGGGAGAGGCGACGCACGGGACACTCCGGCAGGGGTCGGACCGATCGGTCCGGAGCCTAGAGCCGAGGTCGCAGGCCCGTCAATCCGACGAGCGGGCCTGGGGCGTGGCGCGCGCGGGGTGGGTCAGGAGCATGCGCCCGAACACCAGCGCGAGCAGCAGGTGCAGGGCGGCCGCGGCCCACACCACCAGCGAGCCCGCGGGCGCCGCCCTGGCCAGGGCCAGGCCGGCCACCAGCGCGTACGTGAGGTTCCCGATGGTGACGGCCCGGCCGTAGATGCCGCCCAGCACGCTGCCGCGCGCCGTCCAGGCCACCATCGCGAACGCGAAGTACAACGCCCCCATGACCTGGAGGACGAGCAGGCCGCCAGGGCCAGGGGACGCGCCTGCCGCCCATTGCGCGAGCTCGGCGGGCAGGAAGGTCAGCGCCACGCCCGCCACGCCGAAGAGCACGGCGACGAAGGTCATCAGGAGGTGGGTGGGCATGGGCGCTCGGGGTCGTGGTGCGCGGGAGGGGCTCATCTTTCCAAACCCGCGGGGCGCCCGATGGGTGCCCCGGGCGCGCCCCATGGAGGCCGTCCCCAGCCGACTCGCGGGAGCCCGGGTGCGGACGTCCGGGATCTAGTCCACCCGGAGCGTCTCCATCGGGTCGAGCCGCGCGGCGCGGAGCGCGGGCAGGAGGCCCGCGCTGAGCGCCACCAGCAGGAGCGCCAGGCCCGACGTGCCCAGCGCCACCGGATCGCCGGGGCCCACGCCGTAGAGGAGACTTCCCACCCACGGGTTCGTGGCCCACGCCAGCGGCAGACCGACCAGCAGGCCGGTTCCCGCCAGCCCCAACACCTGTCGCAGGATCATCCACAGGATCTGCGGGGGCCGGGCGCCTACCGCGACCCGCACGCCGATCTCGCGTGTGCGACGTGACACCGCGTAGGACGTGACTCCGTGCAGCCCGATGCTCGCGAGCAGCAACGCGAATCCCCCGAAGAGGGCGAGCAATCGGGTGAAGACCCGCTCCTTCGCGCTCGTCTGCGCCATGAGATCGCTCTGCGTGCGGAGCGCAGGGACCGGCAGGTCCGGATGGACCTGCGCCACGGCGTCCCGCAGCCGGGGCTCGAGCGCGGCCACGGGCACGTCCGTGCGTAGCACGAGGGTGTGGCCCCCATACCCGTTCCGCTGAAGGGCGGACTCGTAGAGCGTCGGTGGGACGGCGTCGCGCTGGCTCCGGTACGGCGTGTCTCCCACCACACCCACCACCTGCACGTCGCGTCCCCCCACGCGGATCGTGCGACCGAGCGGAGAGGCGCCCGCGAACAGCGCACGGACCGCGGTCTCGTTCACAGCGGCCACCGGAGGCGCGTCGGGACCGTCCTGCAGGCCGGGGACCCGACCCGCCACGAGCGGCACGCCCAGCGTCTCCAGGTAGGCGGGGCCCACGGCGTTGCGGTACACCATGTGGCGTTCGCCGTCCACGGTCGCCGGCCCGTTGGAGGCGATCCCGGACAGCAGCGCGTTCTCCAGCAACGTGACCGAGCGGACGCCGGGCACGGCGCGCACCCGCTCCAGCAGGCGCACGTAGAGGGCCGGGTAGTCCGCCTCCGAGCCGAGGACGAACCCGGGATCGATCTGGAAGGCTACGAGCCCGGCGGGCTCGAAGCCCAGCTCCACGCGGCCGAGGTTCGCCACCGTGCGGAGGAGGAGGGCCGCGCCCACGACCAGCGGAACGGAGACGGCCACCTGCAGCGCGATCAGCACGCGCCCGACCGTGAGCCGCGGGGTGGAGGAGCCGACCACGCGTGCGCGGGCCCCGGTGAGCCCGTCCACGTCCGAGACACGCAGCGCCGGCAGAAGGCCGAACAGCACCGTGCAGCCCAGCCCCAGCACCACGCTCGCCGCCAGCACCCCCGGATCCAGCACCACCTGCGTATCGGCGCCGGCGGGCGCGCCCGCGCCCAGGCTGCCGGTAACCAGCCCGCGGATCAGACCGCGGGCGCCGAGGGCCAATGCCACCCCGGCGATCGTGCCCGCGAGGCCGAGCACGAGGCTCTCCAGCAGCATCTGGCGCACCAGACGATGGCGTTCGCCCCCGAGCGCACGGCGGACCACCAGCTCGCCCTGGCGCCGCACCCCGCGAGCCAGCATCAACCCGGCCAGATTGACGCAGGCGATCAACAGCACGATCCCCACCACGCCGAGCATCAACCAGAGGAGACGCGCAGTCTCCGGTCGGATCGGTTGTGCGCCACGCGCGCCGGAAAGGAGCGCGAGCTCGGGCTGCTGGCCCGCCTGGACCGTCAAGGGCGAAGACGCCGTGCGGAGCGCGCGCTCGAGCGCCGTGCGCAGCACTGCGTCGGCCCCGCCCGGCGGCACGCGCGCCATGACCCGGAGCCAGAAGACATCCTCGGCGCTGAAGAGCGAGCCGTCGCTCCACATGCGAGGATACACCACCGGCTGCGCGGCCAGGGGCAGCGTGACTTCGGTCTGCGGGAAGAAGCCGCCGGCGGAGAGGCCCACGAATCCGGCGGCGCTCACGCCCACGACCTCGGCGGGCCGGCTGTTGATGCGCACGGTACGTCCGACCACCGTGGAATCACCGCCGAAGGCGCGCATCCAGAAGGCGTGGCTCAGGACCACCGCCAGGGATGCGTCCGGACGATCGTCCGTGTCGTCCAGGCCGCGGCCCAGTGCCATCGGCACGCGCAGCCCGGAGAAGTAGCGGCCATCCACCAGCGCACCGCCGGCGTGGAGCGCGGGTCCATCGGGCATGCCGATGCTGACGCCGCGCAGGAACGCGAAGGCGAAGAGCCCGGCCTCCGCGGGCGCTGCGTCCCGCAGCGCGCGATACAGCGGATAGCTCAGGTTGCTGCGATAGACACGGCCGGTGCGCGCATCGGGGTAGTCGGCCGAGCCGATCTGGCTGATCGTCAGATCGCCGGGGTGCTCCCATCCGACCAGGCGCAACTCGTAGGGCTGCTCGACCGGCAGGGGCTCCAGGAGGAGGGAGCGCACCACCCCCAGCATCGCCGTGTTGGCACCGATCCCGAGCGCCAGGGACAGGACGGCGATCGCCGTGAAGGCAGGGCTGCGGCGCAGGACGCGCAACACCCAGCGAAGGTCGGACCCCCAGCCCTGCAGCATCCCCATCTCCTCCCGTGATGGTCCTGCTTTCCTCTGCACGAGGTCTGACACTCCCTCCCGGGGCCGCGTTGCGCGCCCTCCGAAACCCCCGCTGCAACCCTCCCGTAATTGCTCCTGTCGCATATATGCGAACCGCACAATTCCGGAGGGTGCCGGTGGACGAAGGGATGAGCCGCTTCGAGTACCATGTGCTGCTGGCCCTGGCGGAAGGGCCGCTCCACGGGTACGCGGTGACCAGCGCGGTCGAGACCGAATCGGACGGGGCCGTGCGACCGCGCGCCGGCTCGCTGTACCGGGTCCTGGCGCGCTTGATGGGGTGGGGGTGGGTGGAGGAAGCCGAGCCCGTGCATCCGGACGAGCCCCACCCCGGCCGCACCCGCCGTTACTACGCGTTGACCGCCCACGGCCGGGCGGCGCTGGCGGCCGAGTCGCGCCGGCTGCGGCGGGCTGCCGCCCTGGCCGAGCGCCGCCTGCGAGCGGCCGAGGGGAGCTCGTGACGGCGCTCCTCCACGGCCTCTTGCGGCTGTTGCCGTCCGCCTTCCGCCGGCGCTTCGAGGACGAGCTGCGCGAGCAGATCCGTCTCGAGCTCGAGGCCGCCCGACGGCGCGGCCGCCTTGCGGTGCTCTCCGTGGGGCTGGTGACCGCGCTCGATCTGCTGCGCACCGCGCTCGCCGAGCGTTGGCGCCCCTCCTTTCCCCGAACCGGCGGACCCGCGGGCCCCCGGGAGACGACCATGCAGTGGACCGGATGGACCCGTGACCTCAAGCAGGCCGTGCGTGGGCTGACGCGCGCCCGCGGCTTCACGACCGTGGCGGTCGTCACGTTGGCGGTCGCCATCGGCGCGAACGTCGGGATCTTCAGCGTGATCGACGCGGTGCTCCTGCGTCCGCTCCCGTTCCCCGAGCCGGACGAGCTCGTCTACGTGGCGGCCAGCGCCCCCGGCTCCGATCTCCCCGACGAGTTCGGCGTGGCCGCCGAGTTCTACGTGCAGTACGCCGAGGAAGCACGCACGCTCGAGAGCGTGGCGCTCTACAGCTCGTTCACCGCCACGCTGCAGGTCGACGATCGCGCCGAGCGCGTGCGCATGTCGGCGCCCACCACATCGCTCTTCACCACGCTGCGCGTGCCTCCGTTGCTCGGCCGGCTCCCCACGCCCGAGGAAGAGGACCGCGTCGTCCTGATCAGCCACGCGCTGTGGACCTCGTGGTTCGGCGCGGATCCAGGCGTGCTGGGCCGCCGCATCACGGCCGCGGGCGCCGACCGTACCATCATCGGCGTCATGGGTCCCGAGTTCTGGTTCCCGCACGAGGAGACGCTGCTGTGGTTTCCCACCACGATCGAGCCGACCGGCATCACACCGGGCCGGTTCGGTGCTCCCATGGTGGCGCGCCTCGCGCCGGGCGTGACCGAAGCGGCGGTGCTCGACGAGCTGGGTCGGCTCGCGCAGCGTCTGCCCGATCGTTTCGGTGGGTCGTCGGCGTACACCGACATCATCGCGCGCCACCAGCCGGTGCTGCGGCCCCTCAAGGCGGAACTGGTCGGCGACGCGTCGCGTCCGCTGTGGATCCTGCTCGGTGCCGTGGCGATCGTGCTGCTGATCGCCTGCGCCAACGTCGCCAACCTCTTCCTCGTGCGGGCGGAGCACCACGCGCACGATCGGCGTGTGCGTCGTGCGCTGGGGGCGAGCCGCGCCCGTCTGGCCCGGGCGCAGCTCCTCGAAGCGGTCGTGGTGGCCGGCTTCGCGGGAGTGGGCGCGGCCGTGCTCGCCTGGATCGGGATCCCGCTGCTCGTACGTGTCGCGCCGACGCAGATCCTCCGGTTGCAGGAAGCCGCGCTCTCGCCCGCCACGCTCGCGTTCACGCTGGTCGCGTGCGTCGTGTGTGGGCTGCTCTGCGGCGTGGCTCCGGCGGTGCGTGCGGCGCAGGGTGGGACCGACGGTCTGCGCGACGGCGGCCGCACCGTGACCCGGCGCCGGGGCTGGGGCCGGAACGGCCTCGTCGTGGGGCAGACGGCGCTGGCACTCGTGCTGCTGATCGGCTCGGCACTGCTGGTCCGCAGCTTCCAGGCCCTCAGGAACGTGGATGCCGGCTACGACACCGAGGACCTGTTCACCTTCCAGATCGCACCGGAAGGCGAGTACCTGAACGACGGTCCGAGCTACGCGCGCTTCCACACGGACTTCATGGACCGCATCCGTGCGCTGCCGGGCGTGGAGACCGTGGGCATCGTGGAGAACCTGCCGCTCAACGAGAGCGTGCGGCAGGTGCGCATCCTCACCGACCGCGACGCGACGGACGCGGGGGGCACCCTGGCCGGCGTGACGTGGGCCGGCGGCGACTACTTCCAGGCCATGGGGGTGGAGGTGGTGCGCGGACGGCCCTTCACGGAGGCCGACCACACCACGGAGCTCGGGAACGCGGTGATCAGCCGCACGGCGGCCGACCTGCTGTGGCCCGGGGAGGATCCGATCGGACGACAGGTCCGCACGGAGCAGACACCGCCCATGACGGTGGTGGGCGTCGTCGAGGACGTCATGCAGGACAGCTTCCGCGACGAGCCGCAGCCGCTGGTCTATCTCCCGCTGGTGGGACCCGAGCCCGACGCCTGGGTCCTCGGATCACCGGCCTACGTGGTGAAGACCGCGCGGGCGGCCGACATCGCGCCGGAGATCCGTGCGCTCGTGCGCGAGGTCGCGCCCGGTGCGCCCATGTATCGGGTCTTCACGATGGAGGAGCTCGCGCGCGATTCGCTGCTGCCCCTCTCCTTCACCATGATGACCCTGGGCGTGGTGGCCTCGCTGGCGCTGCTGTTGGGCGCGCTCGGCCTCTTCGGTGTGCTGTCCTTCGTCGTGGCGCAGCGCAGCAAGGAGATCGGCGTGCGCATGGCGCTCGGCGCGGAAGCCGGTCGGGTGCGCCGCATGGTCGTGGCGCAGGGCACGCGTGTGGTGGCCCTCGGCGTGTTGATGGGGGTGCTGGCGGCCGTGGGCACCACCCGCTTCCTGGGCAGCCTCCTGTTCGGCGTGGAGGCGGCGGATCTGGCCACCTTCGTGGGCATGTCGGCCACCATGCTGGCCGTCGGCGTGCTGGCGAGCTGGGTACCCGCGCGCCGCGCGTCCAGCATCGATCCCATCGAGACGCTACGCGGCGACTAGCGCGTCCCTCCCGCGGATCGGCCCACCCGGCCTCCGCTCCGCGCGGCCCCGTGCCTCTCCCCGAGGCCGGGGCCGCGCCCTATGCTCTCCCGGTCCTCGACCGGAGAGCCGCCATGCTGCCGCGCATCCCTCGTCCCACGCTCGCCCTCCTGCTCGTGCCGCTCGCCACTCCGGCGGGAGCCCAGGAGCCGGCCGCGTGGGGAGCGAGCCTCGAATTCCACACCTTCTCGATCGTGGCCATCGATCCGGCCACGGGAGAGTCCGGCGTGGCGGTCACCACGCGCCGGCCGTGCGTGGGCAATGCCGTGCCGTGGGTGCGCGCGGGCGTGGGTGCGGTGGCCACCCAGGGGGGGACGCGCATCGAGTACGGCACCGACGTGCTCGATCTGCTGGAGCAGGGCGTTCCCGCCCGGGAGGCCCTCGACCGGGTGGTGGCCGCGGACGCCGATCGCGAGCGGCGCCAGGTGGGCGTGATCGATCTGCAGGGGCGCACCGCCCAGTGGACGGGCTCCGGGCAGTACGGCGCCGAGGCGCAGGGAGACTGGGTGGCGGAGCGCACCGGCCCCACGTGGGCCGTGCAGGGCAATTCGCTCGTGGGTCCCGAGGTCGTGGACGCGGTGGCGGAGGCCTTCGCCGCCAGCGAGGGGTCGGGCCGCCATCTCGGCGACCGTTTGATCTCTGCGCTCGCGGCGGGTCACGCGCTGGGCGGCGACGGCCGCCATGGCGAGACCCAGTCGGCCGCCGTGCTGGTGGCCGATCCGCGGCCGGGGATGTCGCGGCGACCCGACCGGGTCACGGTGGACATCAACGTCTGCGAGCACCCCGAGCCCGTGGGCGAGATGCGGCGCATCTACGACGCTGTCTCGGAGACACTCGGGTACCGTACGCTGCAGCAGTTCGCGGGACGCGACGTGCTCCAGCTCCAGGTCCTGCTGCACGCGCTGGGCTACTACCGGCCGGGCACGGAGGCGGTGGATCCCTCGTCCACAGGGGCCGGGGTCTTCGATCCGGAGACCATGGACGCGGTCACCCGATTCCGTGCGGAGCAGGGGTGGCAGACCACGGTGCCAGGGCTGGTCGACGCGCGTACCGTCCGTCGCCTCTGGGAGCGCCTCGAGGAGACCGGCCGTGCGGCCGAGGTGCGGGCCCGGGTGCGGGATCTGGCGCGCGTGGCGCGCTGACGCGCTGGCCCGCCTGCCGTTGCCGGACGATCGAAGGATCGTCACCCAACGGATACGATCGCTTCCCATCGTGGAGATCGCATCCGCTGGAGGTCCCCATGAAGCATCCCGTCGCCGCGCTGTTGTTCCCGCTCGTCGTCGCCGCCTGTGCCAGCACCGCGGACGCCGGTCCCTGGCGTTCCACGTCCGCGCAGCTCACCTGGACCGGCGACCACAGCCCCGTGCGTGAGCACGTCTGGCGCTTCGCCTGGGAGACGGGCGAGACCCCGCGCGCGGTGGTGGAGCTGGACGAGCTGCTGCGTGATCCCGAGCGGGACGACCCGGTCCTGGCGCGGGTGCCGTTGCCCGGGCTGGCCCTGGAGCCGACGGGTGAGATCGTGTGGAGCGGGCAGGGGATGCGGGTCATCTGCGCCCGGGTGGCGGCCGACTTCTGGTCGGGCTACCGGCCCGAGGTCCGGCCCACGGACGCATGCCGGCTGCGCCGGGATCCCGAGGTGGTCTGGGAGGACACGCCCACGGGCCGGGAGCGTCGCGTGGAGGAGCGGGTCACCCTGGAGATCCGCGGCGCCCCGTCGGTGCGGCCCGTCACGACCCGCTGAGGTCCTCCGGCTCCATCCGGACCACGAGCTTGCCCACGCTCGCGCGCGATTCCAGGAAGCGGTGCGCCTCCGGCAACTCGGCAAAGGAGTAGGTCGCTCCCACGACCGGCCGCAGCCCGTGCGCGCGCGTGAAGTCCGTCAGTGACGTCCACAGCGCGAGGAGCCGCTGCGCGTCGGGCAGCAGATACCCGATGTGGGTGGCCAGCACGCCCGTGGACGCCAGGGCGGCGCGGGTGATGTCCATCCGCGGCGCGTCCCGCCAGGCCCGCCACCAGGACAGCGGGTTCCAGCGCGAGTAGTCCAGCCCGGCGTAGCCCGCCACCACGAGTCGGCCGAGCGGAGCCAGGTGGGCCAGGCAGGCGCGATACACCTCCCCGCCGACCACCTCCAGCACGACGTCGAAGCCGCGCTCGGCGGTCAGTGCGTCCAGCCGCGCCTCCCAGCCCGGGTCGCGATAGGCGACGGTGGCCTGCGCGCCGAGCGCCCGCACCCGCTCCAGCTTGGCCTCGCTGCCCGCCAGCCCCACCACCTCGCAGCCGAAGGCCCGGGCCATCTGCACGGCCGCGGTGCCCACGCCACCGGCGGCCGCGGTGACGGCCACGCGGTCGCTCGGACGCAGGCGCGCCATCTCCATCAGCGCGACCCATGCCGTGAAGAAGTTCACCGCGAAGGCCGCGTTCTCCTCCACCGAGTACTCCGCGAGCGCGGGCAGGGCGCGCCGGGCGTCGAGCACCACCCGCTCGGCATAGGCGCCATGCTGCATCCCGCACAGGACGCGCTGGCCCAGGCGCTCCTCCGGCACGTCCGGCCCGACCGCCGTGATGCGCCCGGTGGCCTCCATCCCCGGCACGTACGGCCTCGGCGGCGCCCACCCGTACAGACCCTTCCGGGAGAGCACCTCGGCGTAGTTGATCCCGATGGCCTCCACCGTCACCCCCACCTGGCCGGGTCCGGGCTCCGGGGTCGGGACGTCCGTCAGGCGGAGGACCTCGGGGGGTCCCGTGCGGGAGAGCTGCCAGGCGCGCATGGCTCCAAGGTGGCCGCAGGGCGCTCCGCCCGCGACCCGACGGGTCGGCGACCTGCTCCGCCGGTCCGTCCGCGGACGCTCCCCGCGCGCGCTGCGACTGGCGGCGGCGGCGCGCCGGCCGTCCTTTGGAGGCGCACGTGCACCGTCCACCCCCCGCGCCGGCCGCCATGAGCACCCCCGATCTCCTGCTGATCTCCGACTTCGCCCGGGCCTGGGGGAAGCGGGAGTCACAGCGCGCACGGGCGCTGGTCGAGCACGACGAGCTCACGCAGGGGCTCGACCGGATCGAAGCCGCGCTCTCCGCGTCCCCGGCACGCTCCAGCCTGCTCGTGGGACCGCCCGGGGTGGGCAAGACCGCGTGGGCGCTCGCGCTGGGGCGACGCCTGCGCAAGCAGGGGTGGACCGTCTTCGAGACCTCCGCGTCCGACATCATGTCGGGACGCTCCTACATCGGTCAGGTGGAGGAGCGCGTCCAGCAGTTGCTGGCGTCCATGCGCGCCTCCCCCAGGTTGCTGTGGATCTGTCCCGCATTCCACGAGCTCACCTGGGCGGGCCGTCACAACCAGAGCCCGGTGGGGTTGCTCGAGTTGCTGGTGCCGCACCTCGAGACCGGCGCCATCCGCATGGTGGGGGAGACCTCGCCGGCGGCCTGGGAGCTCATGGTGCAGCTCGTCCCCAAGGTCCGCAGCGTGCTGGAGACGGTCCGGATCAAGCCGCTCGAGCCCGAGCGCGTGCGTGCCCTGGCCGAGGCGCGCTTCGCGGGCAAGCGTCGGGGAAATCTCCGGCCCGAGGTCATCGCCGAGGCCGCGCGCCTGGCGGATCAGTTCCTCATCGCGCGGGAGAACCCCGGCCGACTGCTGGAGCTGCTGGATTCCACCAAGCAGCGCGTGCTCACCGCCCGGCCGCACGCGACCGAGGTCGCCCTCGACGACATCCTGGTCACGCTGTCGAGCCATACCGGGATGCCGATCGAGCTGCTGGACGACCGCAGGCAGATGAGCCTGGCGGACGTGCGCGGCTGGTTCGACGAGCGCATCCTGGGCCAGGGCGAGGCGGTGCAGGCGGTGGTGGAGCGCATCGCGCTCGTGAAGGCCGGACTCACCGACCCGACGCGACCGCTCGCGGTCTTCCTGTTCGTCGGCCCCACGGGGACGGGCAAGACCGAGATCGCCAAGGCGCTGGCCACGTATCTGTTCCGCTCGTCGTCCCGCCTCCTGCGGCTGGACATGAGCGAGTTCCAGGATCCGGCCTCCCTCGATCGCATCCTGGGCGAGCGGGGCTCGGTCGCCGATCCCGGCGCGCTGGTCACGCGCATCCGCGAGCATCCCTTCTCCATCGTGCTGCTGGACGAGTTCGAGAAGGCGCACCCCTCCGTCTGGGACCTCTTCCTGCAGGTCTTCGACGATGGCCGGCTCACCGCACGGGACGGCACCACGGCCGATTTCCGCAACGCCATCGTCATCATGACGTCCAACCTGGGCGCGGCCGATGCCCATACCGCGGGCCTCGGGTTCGGGACCGCCGGCCACGTCCGCTTCGAACCGTCCACCATCCGCCGCACGCTGGACGGCACCTTCCGTCCCGAGTTCCTCAACCGGATCGATCGGGTCGTCCTTTTCCGGCCGCTCAGCCGGCCGGTCATGCGCACCCTGCTGGACCTCGAGCTCAAGGCGGTCTACGAGCGCCGCGGTCTGCGTCGCCGGGGCTGGGCCATCGAGTGGGACGAGGCGGCGCTCGAGCACCTCATCGATCATGGATTCAGTCCCACGCTGGGCGCCCGACCGCTCAAGCGAGCGGTGGAGCAACGGTTCCTGGCCCCACTGGCGGAAGTGATCGTCGAGCATCGTGCGCCCGAAGGGGAGCAATTCCTGTTCGTGCGCCTGGAGGACGGCCGCCTCGCGGTGCAGTTCGTCGATCCCGATGCGCCCGACGACGCGCGTGCCTCCGTGGCGCCGGGAACGCCCCCGGAGCGCGAGCCGTCGCTGGAAGGCGTGGCCCTCGACGGCCAGGGCAGCGCAGCCGAGCTCGACCTCCTGACCACCCGCTACCACGCGCTGCGCGAACAGGTCACCGCACCGGGGTGGGGCACCGCCAAACAGGCTCGACTGGCGCGCATGGCCGAGGCGGGATTCTGGCAGCGTGAGGATCGCTTCCACACGCTCGGACTCGTCGAGTACATGGACCGGGTGGAGCGCGCGCTGTCCACCGCGGGATCGCTGCTCACGCGCCTGGGCACCACCTCCGCCGCGCCGCGGGCGCTGGTACGGCGCCTCGCGGAGCTGCTGTACCTGATCCGGGAGGCCGTCACCGAGCTCGAGGACCAGCGTCTCGGAGACGCCTACCTGCACGTGCGGGCCGCGCCCGATCCGCAGCGGGGGCCCGACTGTGAGCGCGCGGCCCGTCGGCTGGCGACGATGTACCGCGGGTGGGGCGAGCGACGGCGCATGAAGGTGCAGGTGCTCGCCGAAGGCCACGACGCGAACGGCCGTTGGGAGTGTCTGCTGGCCGTGTCCGGGTTCGGAGCACACCGGATCCTCGAGCCCGAGACCGGACAGCACGTCTTCGAGCTGGAGAGCACCGGGGACGGCTCCCCCAAGGTGCGGGTCGCGGTGCGGGTGGTGGCCCAGCCGCTGCGGCCCGTGGATGTGCCCCGCGATGCCGAGCGCATCGCGCGGACGCTCCTGGATCAGCGCCATCCGAACCAGTCCACGACGATCGTCCGGCGCTACCGGGAAGCTCCCGACCCGCTCGTCCGCGACGCCGTGCGCGGATGGCGGACCGGGCGCTTCCAGGCGGTGCTGGATGGGGACTTCGACCTGATGGCGTGAGGGACGGAGGCCCGCCCCCTCGGGCCAGGGCCGGAACGCGTGGTCAGGAGGGCAGGAACACCGCCGGCAGTCGCTCGAACAGCCACAAGCAGGCGACCGAGCCCAGCGCGTATCCGATATACCGCGGAGCGCGTTCGGCCAGGGGCGCGGCCGCGACCGCGAGCGCGCGCAGCGCGGCCACGGCCACCACGACGAACGCGATCTGCCCCGCCTCCACGCCGACGTTGAAGAACAGGAGGGCGAGCGGGATGTCGCCCGAGCGCAGGCCGATGGAGCCGAGCGCCCCGGCAAACCCCAGACCATGCAGCAGCCCGAAGACGAACGCCACGATCCACGGGCGCCGGTGGATGAGATGGGCGGAGTCACCCGTTCGGCCGAGCACGACGATCTCGCGGGCCAGCAGCATGATCGACAGCGCGATGGCCGCCTCGACCGGCGCCGGGTCGAGCGGAATGAACCCCGCAGCCGCTGCGCCGAGGGTAAGGCTGTGCGCCACGGTGAAGGCGGTGATGGTGACGAGCAGCGGCCGTGTGCCGCGCACGAGCACCAGCAGGCCCAGCACAAAGAAGAGATGGTCGAGCCCGAACAGGATGTGCTCGACCCCCATCACGAAGTAGCGGTGCGCGACCGAGCCCAGGGATCCACGATCGGCCCGAAGACCTTCGAGCGGAACCCGGACGGAACGACCGCTGCCGCGATAGAATCCCGACGCCTCCGTTCCGTCCTGCCAACGTGCCAACACCACGACGCCGGAGAGAGACCACGGCAGCTCGATCGTATCCGAGAAGGTCAGCGGGCGCTCGCAGGTGAACTCGAGGTGGCGGGCCGGGTCGGGTCCGCGCCCGTCCGGACGCCCGCGGCACACCGAGGGCAGCAGGCCCGGAAGCGCCGTCAACGGAGGCGCGCCGGTATCGACGACCGTCAGCTCGTAGCGACCCACACCGGTCTCGTCGAGGAACACCCGAGCGATCGAGGTCGTCTCGACGTCGTGTCGGGCGGGTACGGTCCCGAAGAGGAGGCCAAGGCCTACGAGTGCGAGCGCCGTCACCGTTCGTTCTCGTCCACGAACACGATCGTGTATCGCTCCCGGAGCTCGTCCACCTTCTCTCGTAGGACCGTCGACTCCCGCTCCGCGACCCAATCCACACGGACCTGGGCGGAGATCGAGTCCAGCGGAGGGGTCGACCCCGGGAGCACGGACGCGACCCAGAGCCAGTGCTGTCCGCGGACGCTGGTGTACGGTCCCACCCAGGACGTCGGAGATGCCGCCAGGACCCGGGTGGCCATCGAGTCCCCGAAGATCCGTTGCAGGTCGGTGGAGGACACGCTGTCCAGGGGGGACGCCTGCAGGGTGGAGGCACCAGGCAGGTCCGCGGGTGCCGACCCGCTCTGCAAGGCCGCCGCCAGGGCGGCGGACCCGGGGTGGGCTGCGGGCACGATCAGCTCGGTCAGCCACACGCGGGGCGCGGACGAATAGGCAGCCCGGTGCTGGGCGTAGAACGACTCCAGCTCCGCGCGCGACGGCCGCAGGACCCCCGCGCTGAGAACGTCGAGCATCTTCTGAGCGAGCAGATCGTGCACCTGCGGGTCGTCATCGAGTCCCAGGAGCCGTGCCTCACGGACGAGGATCTGCTCGTCGATGAAGTTGTCCTCCAGGCGCTGGAGCTCGTCGGGCGTCAGTGGCAGGCCGATGGCCGCCTCGATCTGGGCGGCACGGGCGAGGACCAGATCGTGCCGGATCTCCACACGATCCGCGCCCCGGATCCGCTGCGTGGCGGTGTGGGCGCCGAACATCAAGAGCGCGATGAGGACGAAGTGGACGGTAGGTTCACGCCATACAGCCCGCCCACGCTCGCCGCCTGGGAGCCTGGCCATGGATCCTCCCGCCGTACGAGGGTCTGCCTGACGTGTATTCCGGCCGGAGCGGCCTCCTGTCAACTGCGTCTATGCTGAGACTTTCCGACGTCGCAGGCCTCCGACGGACCACGCCCACCGACCCGATCAAACGGCCGTCCTCGGGGCCTTGACAAACGGCGCGAGGCGCGCCCACTCTGCCGAGTAGAAACGGCACAACAAGAGGCAATCCTCTGGCGCCCGCTCGGCGGTATCTCCGCTCAGCTGACGCTTGGTGCGCGCCGCGCGCACTCCGCCTCGCCGGCCTTCCGATTCGGGTATCGCACGCCCGTCAGGCGTGAGGACAGCGCGTCATCGTATGCCACCGGCTGCGTGATGCTCATAGATCGGCTTTCCATCCAGCGCGCCGAGTGCGTGCCAAAGGAGTCGAGTCATGTCCCGGATCGAAGTAGTACGTCTTCTCTGCTTTCTCGTGGGGGCGCTCGGATGCATGGCGTCCCCCGATCCCCTCCAGGCCCAGACCGGGGCAGTCACCGGTGTGGTCACCACGACGGAGGGTCGCCCGTTGCAGAGCGCCCAGGTGGTGATCGAAGGCCTGCAGATCGGAGGCCTGTCCAATGCCCAGGGCCGCTATCTGGTGCAGAACGTGCCCGTGGGTCAGCAGCGCATCACCATCGAGCGCATCGGGTTCCGGCCTGTGACGCAGACCGTCGAGGTTCGACCCGGCGAGACGGCGGTGGCGGACTTCCAGCTCGAGGAGCGCGCCATCTCCATGGAGGGGATCGTCGTGACGGGAGTCGCTGCCGAGACCCCGGAAACCCAGCTTCCCTTCACGGTCGAACGGGTGGACGTGGATGAGATCACGAAGATCCAGACCGTGAACGTGGCTGGCCTGCTCCAGGCCAAGGTGCCCGGAGCCAAGGTCGTCCAGGGCTCCGGCGCACCCGGCAGCGAGCCGTCCTTCCAGTTGCGCGGTCCCACCAGCATCACCGGAAGCCAGTCGCCCCTGGTCGTCATCGACGGGGTCATCACGAACGGGGGGATCGCCGACATCGACCCTGCGGACGTGGAGAGCATGGAGGTCGTGAAGGGCGCGGCCGCGGCCGCCCTCTACGGGTCGCGCGCCTCGGCCGGGGTGGTGCAGATCACCACACGCTCGGGTGCCAACCTCGCCGACGGGCAGACCCAGTTCACCTTCCGAAGCTCGTTCCAGTCGAACTCGATCGAGCACTATCCAGGCGTGCCGTTCCATCATCAGTGGATGATGAACGCCGATCAGACGCAGATCCTCGACCGCAACGGAAACCCCATCACCTTCCCGCGCGATGGGGCGCCAGCGTTGAACGACGGCGGCAACGGGCGGAACGCGTTCACCACGTTCATGCTGAACCCGTATCCCGCCGAGCTTCCCCTGCGCGATCCGATGAAGCAGTTCTTCAACCCGGGCAACCGCATCACGAACTACGTGGCCATCGGCGGCAACGAGGGCAACACGAACTACCGTCTCTCCTTCGACTACACGAACGAGGAGGGGGCCATCCAGCTTGCGCAGGGCCTCGAGCAGTTCAACGCGCGCCTCAACGTAGGCCAGCGCTTCGGGCAGTTCGACATCGCCGCGCAGGCATACTTCGCCAAGCGGGACCGGGGGCTGTTCGACGAGGGCGGGGGTGGAATCATCCGTGGACTGACCTTCACGACGGCCGCGGCGGACCTGACGCGGATCGACCCGGCAACGGGAGACGTGGCCCACATCGGTGAGCCGATCAATCAGGGCAACGTCACCCGCAATCCCCTGTACGACCTGCTGAACACCACCAACGAAGAGAGCAGGGTGCGTGGCCTCGGGGGCCTGGACGTCAACTGGTCTCCACTCACGTGGCTGTCCTTCCAAGCGAACGGAAGCTTCGATCGCATCGAGACGGACACGCACTTCTACCAGCGTCCAGGACTTCTGCGTCCGTTCAACACCCCCGCCACCGGCAGTATCTCCGACGCGAACGACGTTCGCCTCGAAATGAATGCCTCCGCGACGGCAGCGATGACGTTCCAGGTCGGTGAGGACCTGACCGTCCGGAGCCGGCTTCGCTACCTCCTCGAGTCTCTCGACGAGAGCGGCTTCAGTGTGAGCGGGAACAACCTCCCGGTGGCGAACGTCGAGCGTATCTCGCTCATCGGCGGTACCCCGACGCTCGACTCGTACAATCGGCAGGTCCGGTCGATGGGCTTCTTCGCCATCAGCTCGTTCGTGTACAAGGACCGGTACATCTTCGACGTGCTCGGCCGGCGAGACGGCAGCTCGCTCTTCGGCGCAGAGGAGCGCTGGCAGAACTACTATCGCTTCAGCGCCGCGTGGCGCCTGTCCGCCGAACCGTGGTTCAACGTGGACTGGCTCACGGAGCTGAAGCCGCGCTACTCGATCGGGACCGCAGGCGGGCGGCCCAGCTTCAACGCCCAGTACCAGACCTATGCCGTGACCGCCGGCGCGATCGCGCCGCGGACACTGGGGAACAGCCAGTTGAAGCCGGAGCTTGCCACCGAGCAGGAGTTCGGGCTGGATGCCGTCATCGCGGAGCGGTTCCGGATCCAGGCCAACTACGTGGATACGAAGGTGGAGGACGCGCTTCTGTTGGTGCCGTTGCCGTCTGTGGCCGGCTTCGAGAACCAATGGCGCAACGGTGCCACGATCGAGTCCAACTCCCGTGAGCTGGCCCTCGAGGCGTCGCTGATCGAACGGTCGGATCTGCTCTGGACGGCCCGCCTCAACCTGGATCGGACCCGTACGAAGATCACGAAGTTGAACGTTGCGCCGTATCGGATCTCCGACTACCGGGCCGGCCTCTACATCCGTGAGGGCGAGACGCTGGGGTCCTACTACGGGCACAAGTGGCCGACGTCGTGCGCAGAGCTCGCGGCGGGCACCGACTGCGGGCAATTCCAGGTGAACGACGATGGGTATCTCGTCTATGTCGGAACCGGCAACAGCTGGACGGAAGGAAAGAGCAAGAACCTCTGGGGGACGACCGGCGAGGTGAACGGGGTCAACTACAGCTGGGGTCTGCCGATCGGACCGCTCAATTCAGGATACAACCCTCCCGACCAGAAGCTCGGCGACAGCGAGCCGTCGCTGAACGCCAGCTTCCTGCAGAACCTGGAGTGGAAGAACTTCGGATTCACCGTGCTCTTCGATTCGGAGTTCGGGGCTCAGGTCTACAACCAGACGATGCAGTGGCGCTGTCGCGATGGTCACTGCCCGATGATGGATCAGACGGGCAAACCGGACGAGCGGCAGAAGCCCGTCACCTACTACAACGCGTTGGGCTTCTACTCCAACAACCGGAACAACAGCTACTTCACGGAGGATGCGGACTACATCAAGCTGCGAGAGCTGTCTGTGCGCTACAGCCTCCCCGAGAGCCAACTGCCCGCCGCCCTTCAGCGACTGGGCATCTCCCGGGCAACGGTCAACCTCACGGGCCGGAACCTCAAGACGTGGACCGACTACCGCGGCTTCGATCCCGAGGTCGGCAAGAACACGTTCGGGGGCTCCGCGGCCGTCGGCCGGATCGACGAGTACTTCTATCCGAACTTCCGGAGCGTCGGGCTCGATCTGGAACTGGTGTTCTAGGGAGGGGAGAGCCGACAATGAGCATCCAACGAGCCGACGGAGTGATCTCGATGTCGAACCGAGCGCGAGCCGTACTGCGTGGAGTCCTGGCGGGCCTCGTCCTGGCATCCCTGGCCGCGTGCCTCGAGCTGGACGTGACCAATGTGAACGAGCCCGACCGGGAGCGGGCGTTGTCGTCCGCAGGAGACGTGGAGTCCCTCATCGCGGGCACCTTCCGGACGTGGTGGAATCTACAGCAAGGGCAGGCACCCGGTCCCGCCATGTCGTCGATGGCCGACGAGTTGTCGGGATCGCAGGCGAACTACGGGTTCCAGGATCAGGGCATGGAGCCCGCCCAGCCCATCATCAACCAGACGGCCTACCAGTGGGGCTACTGGGTGTACGACCCCTGGCTGCTGACGAACCGGGCACTGGCGTCCATCCGGGACGGTCTGCAGTCGATCGCGGACCTCGGCCTCGAGATCGGTCCTGGCGGCCAGGACACACCGCGAGCGCTGGCGTTCGCGAAGTTCATGCAGGGGTTGCTGCTCGGAAACATCGCCCTGCAGTACGACCAGGGGTTCATCCTGGATGAGGACGTGGCCGATCCCACCGCGATGCAGCTGGTCCCGTACGACCAGCTGATGGATGCCGCCCTCGCGAAGCTGGAGGAGGCGAGGTCCATGGCCAACCAGGGCTCCTTCACCGTACCGGCCGGTTGGATGGGCACGGACAGCTACTCCAGCACGGAGCTGGCTCGTCTCACGCACTCCTACCAGGCGCGCTACATGGCGCAGGTGGCACGCACGCCGCAGGAGCGGGCGCAGGTGGACTGGAGCGCGGTGTTGGCGCACATCGACGCGGGCGTGACGAGCGACTTCGGCGTGAATCTGGACGGGGCCGCCGGTCAGTGGGGCGTGGTGCTCAAGACCTTCATGGGGTTGGGATCGGATGCGGACCTGGCGTTGTTGGGACCGGCGGACCAATCCGGCAAGTACTCGGAGTGGGAAGCCTCCGCGCCTGCGGAGAAGCAGCCGTTCGTCGTAGACACGGACGACCTGAGGATACGAGGAGCCACGCTCACCGATCCGGGCCTGTACGTACACTACCGCCCCACCATCATCCAACCCGCGGAGCGCGGCGCCTGGTACGCCGGGAACTATGCGCCCTGGTGGTACTTCGAGATCTCCCAGACCGGGTTCGGATTCGCTCCGGATCTCACCATGCTGGAGATGGGCTACCTGAAGGCGGAGGCGCATATCCGCACGGGTAGTCCAGAACTGGCTCTCCCCTACATCAACGAGATGCGGGACGAGGCAGGACTTCCCCCTGCCGACGTCGATGGCGTGTCCGGCGCCCGGTGCGTGCCGCGCTCGGCCGGGTTGTTGGCCAAAGCATCGAGTCGACCGGAAGGGGACTGTGGCGATCTTCTCCAGACCCTGATCTACGAGAGATCGATGGAGACGGCGTTCCTCTACGCGGGAAGCTCGTGGTACGACGACCGCGGCATGGGGACGTTGCGCAGTGGCCGCGCCTATCAGGCGCCGCTTCCCCAGGTCGACCTGGATCTGCTGGACATCCCCGTCTACACCTTCGGCGGGAGTGGCCCCGGCTCCGCCAACTGACGGCGTCGGTCGGGCCGAGGGGGATGCCGGCGTCCTCCTCGGCCCGACCTCGTTCCGCGCCGATCTGCCGGCGCTGCCCGGGCCCGGCTTGCCCGCGTGCGGCGCACCCTCGATCCTGTCCCAGGCTCCTTCCGCCCCGGTCCTTCCGTGGAGGTGCTCGATGCCCAGCGCACACCGCCTCCTCGAACCCCCGGCGCTTCTGGTTCTCCTCGTGGCGGGCGTGGCCCCCGTCGGGGGCGCCGTCCAACAGGGGGGCGTGGTCTCGGGATCCGTGACGACGGTCCACGAGCGTGAAGGCGTGCCCGGAGCGCGTGTCACACTGGAGGGTGTGGCAGTCGCGGCGCAGACCGACGTCGACGGCCGGTTTCGTCTCTCGGACGCGCCCGCCGGATCCCGGGAGCTGCGGGTCGAGTTGGTCGGGTGCGTTCCCCTCGCCACGGAGGTCGACGTCCGGGCAACCGCTCCCGTGACCCTGACCATCCTGGTGGATGGTCCAGCCCTGCGTCGCGACGCCCGGCTCCGGCAGCGCGCCGACCAGGAGGGGGAGCGTACCTTCACGGTCGAGCGACTGGAGCGATCCGAGATGGAACGGGATCCCGCCCGATCCATCGCCGATCTCATCCGCGGCGCGTTTCCGGGCGTACGGGTCGTCCAAGGCAGTGGGGCTCCGGGTGCCGGGCTCTCGATCCAGTTGCGAGGCCCGTCCAGCATCAACGCGGAGCAGGCGCCGCTGCTCGTGGTCGACGGCATCATCACCGGTGGCGGGCTGGACGATCTCGACCCCAACGACGTGGAGCGGATCGAGGTGCTCAAGGGGGCCGCAGGAGGAGCCCTCTACGGCGCGCGAGGGCAGGCAGGCGTGATCGAGATCACCAGCCGATCCGCCGCGGCCGCGGAGCCCCGATGCATCCTGCGGCTCGCACCCGAGCCCTGACCCGTCACGTGCGCGAGCCTTCGCGCCCTGAGGTCGTCGGGCGCCGGCTGCTGGCTGGACTCCTGCTCCTGGCCGTTGCCGTCCCGGCGCATGCCGGTCTTGCCGGAACCGCCGTGGGCCCGGTCGGGGAGCAGGCTGCGCGACTCGGCGCACAGTACTTCCGCGCGCACTGGGGCGGGGGGCTGCTGGCCGTGGCCGCGGTGATGATCCTCGGCGCCCTGGTGAAGACACCGTCCCCCGAACGCTGGGTGACGACGTGGGCTTCGGCGCTGTGCCGGATACCGGTCGTCGCGCTGGGCGCCCTCGCAGGGACGGTGGCCGCCTCCGTCTCCGCGTGGATCGCCACGGCGCAGCTCGGCCGCTCGCCCGCGCTCCTCGACGGGATCAGCCAATGGATCCAGGCGCGCTACTTCGCCGCAGGCGCGCTCGCCGGACCCCCGCTGCCGGATCCCGCGTTCTGGCAGCTCCCGTTCATGGTGCTCACCGAAGCGGGGTGGGCCTCCCAGTACCCGCCCGGCTTTCCTGCGGTGTTGGCGCTGGCCTCGACGGCGGGGTCGGTCTGGTGGGTGGGACCGCTGCTCCTGGGCGTGGCCGTCTTGCTGACCGCGCTCGTCGCGGAGCGGCTGCTCGCCTTCGATCGTCTGGCGGCGCGGCTCGGTGTGCTGCTGATGGCGGGCAGCGGATTCCTCGCCTTCCACGCGGCAGCCTCGATGAACCACGTCCTGGCGATGGCGCTGATCGCTCTCGCGTGGTACGCCTCCCTACGCGCGCTGGACGGACGCTGGCCCTGGGCCCTGCTCGCCGGTGCCGCGGTGGGCGCGACCTTCGCAACCCGTCCCTATGTGGCCGTCGTGCTGGGTCCGCTGGCCACCGTCGGCGTGTGGGCCCTCGCTCCCGTCGGGCGAGCGACCGTCCAGGCCTGGGTGCTCCGCCTGGGGGCCGCGCTGCTCGGGGCCCTCCCCCCGGTTGCGGCGACCCTGGGGTACAACGCCCTCCTCTTCGGCAGCCCTCTCCGCTTCGGCTACACAGCGGCCGCCGGGCCGGCCCACGGGCTCGGCTTCCACGTCGATCCGTGGGGAGCGCCGTACGGGGTCGGCGAAGCGCTACGCTACACGTCCATCGATCTCCTGTCCCTGAGCCTGGACCTCCTGCAGAGCCCGATTCCGGTGGTGGTGCTCGTGGCGGCGGCCCTCGTTCTGAACGCGGGCTGGCGACGAGGGCACGCGCTGGTGGTCGCGTGGGCGCTGCTTCCGGTGCTGGCCAACGCCTTCTACTGGCATCACGACCTGTACCTCGGACCGCGGCTGCTGTACGAGGCCGCACCTGCCTGGTGCCTCCTGGCGTCGACGAGCGCGCTGGTGGTGCTCCGCCGCCTTCCCCGTGCGGGGCCGTCCGCGCGGATCCTCCACCGCACGGCCGTGGGGCTCACGCTCGCCCTGGCCTGGTTCGTGGGCGTCCTGGTCGCGGGCCCGGCGAGAGTCCGTGGACAGGCCGAGGTCGCGCGAGCGACGGGGATGACGGTGCGGGCCCCGGCGGTCGACGAACCCACCCTCGTGTTCGTGCACGAAGATTGGGAGTCACGCCTCGGCGCGCGCATGTCCGCGCTGGGGGTCCGGCTCGACTCCCTGCGCGCTGCGCTGCGTCTCAACACCACGTGCGAGGTGGATCGCTACGTGCGCGCACGTGAGGCGGGACGCGGCTCTGCCGGTCAGGTGCTGGCCTTCGAGGGAACGAGCCTCCGACGCCTCCGCATCGTACAGATGGATTCGGGCTCTCGCATCCGTACCGAGGAAGGCGAGCTGCTCGACGACGTCTGTCGCAGGGAAGCGGCGGCGGATCTGCCGGGCGTCGATCCGTTGGCGCCGTTGCTGTGGCAGGGCGACCTGCCCGGCCTGACGAGCGGCGGTGCCCTCTACGTCCGCGACCTCGGACCGGAACGGAACGCCAGCCTGCTGTCGCGCTTCCCCAGGCACTGGCCCGCCCTTCTGGCCCGACGGGGCGGAGCTGCCGTATTGCTTCCGTATGGGCCCGCGATCGAGGCGCGCTGGTCGCCCGCCTACGAGGACAGCGCGGCAGGGGCCGCGGAGCCGGGTACGCCGTAGGTGCGCAGGCCCGCGTCCACCTTCATCTGGATCTCCGTCGTGATGTCGAGGACGTAGGCCTTGTACATCCCGGTTGCGGGCATCGTGCTCCACCCACCCGCGGCATCCGGCAGGGCCTCTGGCGGTTCGACGCCGTGCACCTCGTTCTCCGCCGTCACGCGCAGCGTATACAAGGCGGGTCCGACCTTGCGCGCGCGGGCCACGAACCGGGTGCGGGCCACGTCGGCCCCCGCCTCCGCCTCGTCGTCGAACGGGACCCGCTCCTGCCACCCGGTCTCGATATAGAGCGAGGAGCCGGTCTCCCGGACCTCGTAGATGGCGTACCCGACCCGGCGCAGGATCGAGGGCACTTCGTTCATGATGTCGTTGAAGGTGGCGCGTCCGACCGTCGTCTCGACCTGCCCCCGATTGGCCAGGGAGCCCGCGCACGAGCCCAACAGCCCCGTCAACAGGCAGGCGACGGCGCGGAAGGGGCGTACGAGGTCGTGGGACGTGCCGAACCCTCGTCGCACGCGGGGAGGGGCGCGATGCCAGCCGGCGGTCGTAGCCATGGCATCCTCCTGATGTCGAGGACCGCAGAGCCTCGCTGTCCGTTACCCTGCATTGGGCCTGGAGGTCACACCCCGTGGGTCTAGTTCTGGGGGCGGACCAGGCCGATGCCGTCCTCGAAGGTGACCCGGGTGCCCAGCGGCTCGGACAACTCGGCGAGACCGCGGATGATCCGCTCCGCCAACTCGCCTTTTGCGAGCAGGGGCCGACCGCGCTGCGGGACACCGAGTCCGTAGCCCAGGGTGATCGGATGCAGCTCGATACGTTCGAGCACCCCGCTGTGGAAGACCGGCACGGCCACAACGGCCTCCCAGGCCCCTGGTCGGGCAGGAAAGCTGCCGTTGCTCTGCTCGTTGCGCGCGACGTAGAACTCGCCGGGCAGCGCCTCCGGACCGAGTCCCACGCTGTTGTAGTTCTCCCAGGGTTGCAGCTCGACGGTTTCGTTCTGCATGAGGAAATCGCCCAGTGAGTAGAAGATGGGCTTTCCTTTGTAGATCTCCACACCGCGCAGGACATGGGGTCCGTGCCCGACGAAGATGTCGGCGCCCGCGTCGATCACCGCGTGCGCGAACTCCCGGAGGAAGTCGGCGACTCCACCGCCTCCTTGATGTGTGTGACTGGAGACGATCACCCAGTTTGCCTGCCGCTTGGCGTCGGAAACCGATGCGGCGATCTCGGCGATGTCCTCCGCGTTCGGCTCGGTCAGCACGCTGAACGCGTCACCGCGTTGGAATGTGCTGCCGAAGAGACGCAGCTCGTCGTCGCTCCGGGCTCCCCCGAGGTCCAACCCGCTTCGCAGCTCCTGCAGTTGACGGAAGCGGTCGGGCGGCACGATGTAGGTGGTCTCGACGCGCAGCGGATTGAGCCCGGGCCTGCCGCGGAAGTCCTTGCGTTGCGGCCCCGCCCGATTGAAGTCGACGAACGACGAGGAAGCCGAGATCAGCGCCACCCGACCGTGCGGCGTCTCCATGTACTTCGGAGCGCGCGCTTCGGCGAGGTTCTCGCCCGTGCCGGAAGCCACGAGTCCGGATTCGCGAAGCCAGCGGAGGTTGGAGCGCAGGCCCCCGAAGCTGAAGTCGAGTGAGTGATTGTTGGCGGTGCTGACGAGGTCGAATCCCATCCACACCAGTTCATCGGCGAGCTCGGGTTCGGCTCGCATGTACGTGCCACCGCTCTGGGAAGCGGGGATGATATCCAGCTCCTGGTAGTCCAGGAACAGCATCTCCGCGTTCACGAACGCTGCCGACGCGCTGTGGATCAGGTCACGCAGCTCGAGGAAATCGGGCTCGGTGTATACCGACAGCTTGCGGGTGATGATGGCGTCACCGGCGAGGGCGAACGTTGCGTCGCCGTAGTCGTCCCGATGAGGCTGGGGAGGGTACGACTCCTGGGCGGCAGAGGGCGTGGCAATGCCCAGGACGAGGCTGAAACCGAGCACATACGTGCGAAGCGGAACGAAGCAATGCATCAGCAGCTCCCTCCGAAACGGGCCTGGGAAGGCTCGAATCCCAACCGGCCCGCAATGTACGGGGCAGGAACGCCCCTGCGCAAAGCGACGCGGGCGCGGGCGCACCGCCCGACCCGCGGGTTGGCGCCGTTGTTCGGGGAATTGCGGGTGGTGCCAGGGGCCGGCATAATGCCGGAGGAGGCTGTCGTGGCCGGGGGCTTCATCGCTCCAGGGGCCGGCGGCGCCGCCCGAGCCTGCCCCTGCGTCGAGGAGGCACCATGCCGTGGCATGCGATCACCCGCGCGATGACCCGGGCTGGACTGTGCCCGACGCCCCCTCTGCGGTCCGATTGCAGGTGTGGTGGGTGGCCGACGGCGATCCTCGCTGGTCTGCTCCTCCTCCCCGGCCCCGTCGCAGCCCAGGACTGGCCCGGCCAGCCTTCGGCCGAGCGCTACCAGGACGCGCGCGGATCCATCACCATGGCTCTCGCCGGGGACGCCATCATCACGCGACGCATCTCGATGTTCGACGAGGCGCCGTTCCGCGGCCTCGTCGAGCTGGTGCGTTCCGCGGGCGTGGGCGTGGTCAATCTCGAGGTGCTGTTCCACGCGTACGAGCCGGACGTCATCCCGGCGTCGCAGAGCGGCGGCGCCTACATGGCGGCGGATCCGGAGATCGCCAAGGAGCTCTCGTGGATGGGCTTCGACATGGTGGCCCGGGCCAACAACCACAGTCTGGACTACGGGCAGGGCGGGATGGACGCCACCACCCGGGCAGTGGCCGCCGCAGGTCTGGCGCAGGCCGGCGTAGGCGCGAACCTGGCGCTGGCCCGGGCACCTGCGTACCGGGAGACGGAGTCGGGGCGGGTCGCGTTGATCTCGCTTTCGACCACGTTCCCGGATCAGGCGCGCGCCGGTTCACAGCGGAAGGACCTCCGTGGTCGACCCGGGTTGAACCCGCTACGCCACACGCGCGAGTACGTCGTGCCGGAGGAGGATCTGGTCTCGCTGCGGCGCGTGGCGGAGCGGCTGGGGCTGGGGGGCGGCGCCAGCGGCCCGGCAGATCGCATCACCTTTCTCCGCGAGCGGTTCCGCGTCGGGAGCGATCCCGGCACCGTGACCCGGGCCGACCCCCGCGACCTGGCCGAGATCGTTGCGGAGGTGAGCAATGCGCGTCGCAGCGCGGATTGGGTCGTCGTGACCAGCCACACGCACGAGCGTGGCAACAGCCGCTTCGAGCCCCCGGACTTCCAGATGGAGCTGGCCAGGGCCGTCATCGACGCGGGTGCCGACGTCTACTTCGGGCATGGGCCCCACGTGCTGCGTGGCGTCGAGATCTACAAGGGCAAGCCGATCTTCTACGGCCTTGGCAACTTCATCTTCCAGAACGAGACGTTGGACTTCCAGCCGGGCGACAACTACGAGTCATGGGACCTTCCGCCCGAGGCCCTGGCCGCTGATTTCCACGACCGGCGCGCGGAACGGGGCACCGACTGGGCGCAGGACGTCCCGAACTGGCAGTCGGTGGTGGCCTTCCCCGTCTTCGAGGGCGGCCGTCTGACGGAGGTCCAGCTGCACCCGATCAGCCTGGGCTTCGGCTTGGAGCGAACCCAGATCGGGCGTCCCATGCTGGCCGACCCTGCCCTGGCCCAGGACATCCTGCAGCAGATGCAGGAGCTGTCCAGGCCTTTCGGTACGCGCATCGACATCGTTGAAGGCATCGGGCGCATCCGCACGCCCTGATCGGGCGTCCGGGCCCGGCCCTCGTCCGGGAGGGACCATGAAGCGTCGTCTCGTGCTGGCAGCGTCACTGCTGTGGGCGCCGCTGCCCGCTGCAGCCCAGGCACCCGAGTACGATGTGCTGATCGTCGGGGGGCGCGTCGTCGACGGCACCGGCAACCCCTGGTTCCGCGCCGATGTCGGTGTGCGGGGAGGGCGGGTTGTCGCAATCGGCGATCTCGCATCGGCCCGCGCCGCGCGGGTGGTGGATGCGCGGGGGAAGGTGGTGACGCCCGGGTTCATCGACATCCACTCCCACGGGGGCGAGGGACTGGCGTCGGAGGACGTGCGCCGACGGCGCGCCCCCAACGTGGTCACGCAGGGCGTCACGACCATCGTGATCAACCCGGACGGCGGGGGGCCGTTGGGGATCGGCACGCAGAAGGCCACCCTGGAGCGCCTGCAGATCGGTCTGAACACGGCCCTGCTGGTCCCGCACAACACGGTGCGCCAGGCGGTCCTGGGTGACGATCACCGACGGCTGGCCACACCCACCGAGCTCGAGCGGATGCGCGCGCTGGTGCGGACGGGGATGCAGGAGGGTGCGATCGGCCTCTCCGCCGGACTCGAGTACGTCCCCGGGATCTGGAGCGACAACGAGGAGGTCATCGCGCTGGTCGGGGAGATCGTGCCCTTCGGAGGCGTCTACATCCAGCACGAACGATCGGGCGCGGACGCGCCCGTCTGGTGGGTGCCGTCGCGGGACGATCCGGAGGACATCGGCGTCGGCCGCTACTCCCTGATCGACAACATCAACGACCTCGTCACGGTCGCGGAGCGGACGGGAGCGCGGGTGGTCCAGACCCACCTCAAGGCCAAGGGCACCCGCTACTGGGGAAGCGCCGCCGGGATCATCTCGGTCGTGCGCCGGGCCCGTGAGCGCGGCCTGGAGGTCTACGGGGACCAGTATCCGTATCCGACGAGCGGCAGCGACGGCAGGGTGACCCTCATCCCGGGATGGGCCATCGACGCCGAGCGGTGGTCCGGGGACGAGTCCGAGGAACGGCCCGACCATGCGGCCGCGCTGCGCCGCACGCTCGCGGATGCCGACGCGGCCCGAGCACTCCGCCGGGACGTGGAGCGCGAGATCTGGTATCGGGGCGGCGCGGAGAACCTGATCGTCTTCGACTACCCCGACCCGTCGTGGATCGGGCGGAGCGTCGCGGATCTGGCGGAGGAGCGGGGTGTGTCGCCCCTCGAGCTGGCGTTCACGCTGCAGCTCGAAGGCTATCCCGACCGCCCCGGAGGCGCGCGTCTCCGCGGCTTCAGCTTCGCCGAGGAGGACATCGAGGCACTCGCGGCCGAGCCCTGGGTGGCGACCGCCAGCGACGGAGGGATCGCGCTCCCCGAAGACGGCCCCACCACGCACGCGCGCTACTACGGCACCTTCCCGCGCAAGATCCGGAGGTACGCGCTGGAGCGGGGCGTCCTCTCGGTGGAAGCCGCCGTGCGCGCGGGGACCTCGCTGCCGGCGCAGATCCTCGGTCTGCGCAACCGCGGCCGGATCGAGCTTGGCTATTGGGCCGATCTGGCCGTCCTGGACCTGGACCGCGTGCGGGACGTCGCCGACTTCACCGATCCGCACCAGCTCTCCCAGGGCGTGGAGTTCGTTCTCGTGAACGGCACGTTCGTGGTGGACGGGGAGGGTCGGGTGACCGGAGCGCTTCCCGGCGTCGTCATCACCCCGACGGCCGGGCGTGCAGCACCGGCCATCCCGTGAGCACGATCGCGGCGATCCCCCGGACACCAGCCGTGCCTGACGTCGCCACCGTTTCCCCCGAACCGAGGTGCGCTCTGTGAACGCGTTCCGGATGCTTGTCGCTGGCGTGGTGCTCGCCGTGTTCGCCTGCACTCCCTCCGAGCCGGAGGAGCGCGCCTATCGCGTGGCCGTCATGAAGTTCCAGCAGGAGACCTGCACCTTCTGTCCTGGCGGTGACCTCGAGACTGCGGACTGGACGGTCCTCGGCCCGCTGCTGACCGGCGAGGATCTCCTGCAGTCCGACGGCTACATCCGCGGATTCGTGCGGCAGGCCCGTGACTACGGGGACATGGAGCTGATCACCTTGACCTCGCCGAACGATCCGTTCGGCGGCTCCTCTCGCTCGTGGAGCACGCAGGAGTCCTTCGAGACGTTCGTCGGACAGATGCTCGATGAGCTTCGGCCGCAGCTGCCGGTGGACGGCGTCTATCTGGCGCTGCACGGCGCGCTGGCGGTGCGGGGAATCCCTCGTCCGGAGGCGGAGATCGCAAGGCGCTTCCGGGAGGTCGTGGGCCCCGACGTACCGATCGCGGGCACGTTCGATCTGCATGGGAACGAGGACGGCGAGTTCCTCCGGTACGCCAACTTCGCGTTCGTGACCAAGCGCTTCCCGCACTACGACGACGGCATCCAGGGCGAGCGGGCGGCTCGAGCGCTCCACCGGGTCATGAGCGGGACCTACACGCCGACCACCGCGACCCGCAAGCCCGGCGTCATCACCGCAACGGTCCTGCAGTGGACCGGCGCCTCACCCTCCATGGACATCATGGAGCGGGCGCGACGGTGGGAGGCGCGCGTGCCCGACGCATTCGTCAGCGTCTTCTACGGGTTCCCCTGGTCGGACGTCCCCGATGTGGGCGCGACCGTCCACGTCATGACCAACGGGGATCAGGCCCGCGCCGATGAGATCGCCGACGACATGAACGAGTACATCTGGCGGGTTCGGGACCGTTTCGCGCGGGCCCGGTACCCGCGTCCGGAGGAGGCGGCCCGCCAGGTGCGTGAGGCCATCGCTGGGGGCCGGACGCCGGTGGCGGTAGGGGACTACTCGGACCGTCCGGGCGATGCGACGCACATCCTCCAGGCATTCGAGAATGCCGGGATAGGCAAGGTGGTCTATGCAGCCATCACGTCTCCCGAGCAGCTGGACCGATTGCAGGAGGCCGGAGCCGGGGCCGGGGACGCCTTCGAGGGGGCGATCGGGGGCTTCACGGAGTCCGGCGGAGAGCCGTTCCCGATCCAGGGCACGATCGCGTACGCGGGACCGTGGGAAGGCTACGAGTACGTCGCAGCGATCCGCTTCGGCGACGGGAACCTGGTGTTCCTCACCCCCGCCTACACGCAGATCATGTATCCCGACAACATCGAGGTGGAGGGCGTCGATCCCTCCGACTACGAGGTCTTCGTGGTGAAGTCCCGAGCCCACTTCCGGCGCGGGTTCGACGAGACGGGTTTCGCCCCCACGGTCCTCGTGGTGGAGGCGCCGGGTCCCTACATCGGCACCACGTTCCTCGACGCCCTGCCGTACGAGAACGTCGATCTCACGAAGCTCTACCCGTACGGGACGCCGGACGGGCGCTGAGCGGCGGCTCGGCGCAACGTTCGGAACCGCACATACATCGAGGCGCGCCAGCGCAGGATCATCCCGAACGCGAGGACGAAGAAGACGCTGGCCGTCTGGCGGGCCGAGACCAGGTGGCCGACGTACTCGTGCAGCAGCAGCCGGAGAGCCAGCAAGCCCAGCAGGATTCCGAGGAAGCCGTGCGAGCGCCGCATCACGACCACGGCGCCGTCCCGTTCGAGCGTGGAGCTGCGCATCAGCGGGACCGCGAGCAGGAGGGCGCCCGCGGCGAAGGACGTGAGCGCCCACGACCACGGGATGCGCTGCTCCGGCGCGAGGAACATGAAGAAGCCGGTGGCCATGCCGAGCGGAGGCAGGACGATCTTGCGCGTCGTGACCGGCGTGCGCGTCTCGCGGAAGCGCCAGACCAGGACCGCCGCGCCCCCGGCCAGGGGTGCGAGGATGGGCAGCAGGCGCGCGGCGGGAACCATGTCCGGAAGATAACCCGGGTGCGTAGCCTCCGGACGGGCCGGTCCCTCCTGCAAGACGCTGGCGCCGGGGCCTCCTGGCCCTGGATCGCGTCCCACCTTGCCCGGTCCGCAGCGCCCACGAAGCTTGCGGCGGGCTCTCTTCCCCAACCCCGAGAGGTTCGATGAACCGCCGAGAGGCCGTCCGCACGGCCGCCGTCACCACCGCCGGCCTGGCCTCCGGCGCCAGCGCGCTCTTCGCGCGCGAGCGTTCGCCTCAACCGGCTCCCGAGCTTCTGATCCGCGGGGGCACGGTGATCAACGCCGACGGGAGCCGCCGTGCGGACGTGCGCATCGTGGGCGAACGGATCCGCGAGATCGGCGTGGACCTGCGGGCCGGGAGCGGGGCGCGCGTCATCGACGCCACCGGGCACCTGGTGATGCCGGGGGGGATCGATCCGCACGCGCACCTGCAGGGATCGTTCGTGGACGATCTGACCACCGGCACCGCCGCCGCGCTCGCCGGGGGCATCACGGCGGTGGGGACCTTCGCCAACCCCCAGCGCGGGGAGGACCCGGTCCAGGCGCTCGATCGCTGGCTGGCCGAGGCCTCCCGCTCGGCGATCGGCGACGTCTTCTTCCACGCCTCCTCCTGGCCGCCGACCCCCGACTTCGCGGCCCGGATGCCGGCGCTCGCCGAGCGCGGCCAACCCAGTCACAAGGTGTTCATGACGCGCGCCGACTTCGGTCAGCACCGGCGCGCGCTGGTGGATGTCCTGGAAGCGGCGCGTGACGCCGGTGTCGTGACGCTGGTGCACTGTGAAGACGGAGCGCTGCTGGACGCCGCGGTCACGCGTTTGCGCGCGCAGGGCCGCACCTCCCTCGCCTGGTACGCACAGAGCCGTCCCGAGCTGGCGGAGATCGCGGCGACGCGGGACGCGGCCGCTCTGTGTGCCTGGACCGGCGCCCCCATGCACTTCGTGCATCTGTCCTCCGCGCGGGCGCTGGACGCCGCCCGCGACCCCGCGCTCGGGCCGCTCCCGCTCACCATCGAGACGCGCCCCCTCTACCTGTACTTCACCGACGAGTGGCTGCGGGGACCGGACGGCCCGCTGTATATCGGCCAGCCGCCACTGCGTCCCGCCGGAGATGTGGAAGCCATGTGGAGCGGTCTCGTCGACGGCCGCATCGACATGCTGGCCACGGACCACGCGCCGTGGACGCGGGCGCAGAAGCTGGACCCCGAGCTGGACATCACCCGCCTCCGCCCCGGGGTCAGCGACCTGCGTTTCGTGCGGCCGGTGCTCTGGTCCGAGGGGGTGGCCAAGGGGCGCATCACCCCGGAGCGCTTCGTGGAGGTGACCTCCACGGCGGCCGCCCGCGCGTTCGGGCTCCATCCGGACCGCGGCGTGTTGGCGGAAGGCGCGTATGGCGACGTGATGATCCTCGACCCCGAGCGGACGCACACGGTCAGCGCAGCGGACGACCCGTCCAACTCCGACTACACCCCGTTCGAGGGGTGGGCCCTGACGGGATGGCCGATCCTGACCGTCCGCCGCGGCGAGGTGGTCTTCGAGGACGGTCAGGTGACCGGTCTGCCGGGAAGCGGCCGACCGGCAGAGCGCCGACCGTGGTCGCCGGAGGCGGTCAGATGAGTGAGGCCGCGGTCCCGTCCCGATCGGCATACCCCGCCTCGCTCCTGCTCGCGCTCGCTCTGTCCGTGCTCGGCAGCGCCTGCGCGGAGGAGCGCTCCGCGATCTCCGTCGAAGACGCCGTGGCGCGGCTCACGCCGGAGCTCATCCGGGACCGGGTCGCCGTGTTGGCCCACGACTCCATGCGAGGCCGCGACACCGACGACGTCGGCTACGAGAAGGCACGCGACTGGGCGGTCGGCGAGATGCAGCGCATCGGGCTCGAACCCGCATTCGACGGAGAGTACCTCCAACCGTTCGACCTGCTGGAGGCCGTCTCCGACGACGGGAGCCGCCTCGTCGTGGGTGGGATCGTGCTCACCCCACCGGACGTGATCGTCGAGCCCGACTGGACGGGAGCGGCGGTGCAGCGGACCGGTCCGGCCGTGTGGATCGGTCACGCCCTCGTGGCCGCCGACGCGGACGTGCCCGACCTGGACGGCCGCATCGCGTTCATCGAGGCCGGTGCGCCGGCCGGCCGTGAGGACGAGCCGGAGATCGCGATGCGCGAGCGGGCGCACGTGGAGCTGGCGCTGTCGGCGGGAGCGGCTGCGGTGGTGGTCCTCGACCCGCAGGGGGACGAGCAGGCCTGGCAGCGGCAGGCCGCGGCCGGGAGGCCGATCCGCGTGCTGGCCGACGGGACGGCTCCCTATCCGCGGGCCCAGGCCCGTGTGGGACCCGCGGCCTCGCGGCGCCTGATCGATGCCCTCGCGGGCGGGACGCCGCCGGTCACCCTCGAGCCGCGGCACACGCTACGGACGCTGCGCAGCTGGAACGTGGGCGGACGCTGGCCCGGCACCGAATCCGCGCGCGCAGACGAGGCCGTGGTGTTCACCGCGCATCTCGATCACGTCGGGATCGGCGCCCCGGACGCGGAAGGGGACTCCGTCTTCAATGGCACGCACGACAACGCGCTCGGTGTGGGCAAGCTGCTGGCCGCGGCAGAGGCGTTGCGCGGGGCCCGGCTTCCGCGCTCCGTCCTGTTCCTGCTGACCGGAGCGGAGGAATGGGGGTTGCTCGGGGCGTGGCACTACGTGAACCACCCCGCCGTCCCGATGGAACGTACGGTGGCCGCCATCAACCACGATGGCGGGCTCGTGGACGTGCGCACGGACGACGTCTTCGCGTGGGGCCCCGAGTTCTCCTCCGTGGAGGCGGACGTGGAGAGGGCGGCGCGCGAGAGCGGCCTGGTCCTGGCGCGGGAGAAGCGGGCGCCGTTCGCTCCGTCCGCCGGTCTGCTCTACCGGTCCGACCACTACCCGTTCCTGATCGCCGGCGTGCCGGTCGTGTACCTGATGCCGGGCTTCACGGTCGACGGAGATCCGGACGCGGGCCGGAGGCGCTGGGAGACCTATCTGGCCCGCACGCACCACCGTCAGGCGGACGACTTCGACGCCTCCGCGTCGTACGAAGGACCCGTGGCCCTGACCGCGCTATCCGTACGGCTGGCCTGGGATCTGGCGGAGGCGGAGGGCATGCCCATCACGCATGCGGACGCACCGGTCCGCCGCCGCCGGGGCCCGCCCTCCGGCTTCTTCTTCGGCGAGGGGGTGCGGTGAGCCACCGCACCCCCTCCGCCGGGCGCCGCTAGAACTTCCAGTTCACCAGCGGGAGCACGCCGAACGCCTCCTTGGAGGAGATGACGTTCACCAGGCCGATCTGCACGCCGTACAGGTTCTCGGCCAGGTTGATGAGCCCGAGCTGGAAGCCGCTCACGTCACGCGCCTGATTGACAAGCCCGAACTGCGCCACCTCACCCTGCGCGGCCTGGTTGTACAGGCCGCTCTGGATCCCGGTGATCTCGCCCCGCGTGATGCTCACGCCGTTGTTCTGCCAGCCGACGAAGTCTCCGTCCACGATCCCCACCAGCGCGTACTGCAGGCCCTTCGAGACGCCGCCGGTGTTCCGGGCCACCAGGCCCACGTCGAGCCCCTTCACGCTCTCGTTGCGCCCGTAGATCAGGCTCAGGCGCAGGACCTGGATCTCGTCGTCCGGATTTCGGACCTGGATGGGGCTGTACAGGGCGAACTCGAACGGCTTGGCCTGCGCGGAAGCCAGGGCCGGCAGGCCCAGGACGGCGGCCAACGCCAGGCACCACGTCACGCGTCTATTCATGGTCCTTCCCCTTGTGTGCGGTTGGTGCTGCTGGACCACACTACCCGGAGAAGGCCTGCCCGGATTCAAGATCGCCCGAGGCGGAGCCGACCCCCCTACCGCGGATCCACCGTGGCCGGGTCCACCCGGGTCGGCGTGGCCGCCCCGGCGATGATCCGCTCGGCGCCCATGGCGATGGCACGGATGGTGGCGGTCATGTGGTCCAGGTCCAGCGTCTCGACCTCGTCGCTCACCTGGTGGTAGTCCGGGTCGACGTCGATGGGGGTGGTGGAGATGGAGTGGGCCGGAACGCCGAGCCGCGCCAGCGTCGCGTTGTCCGACCGGTAGAACAGGTTCTGATCGGGATAGGGATCCGGGTAGAAGGAGTATGGCGTGCCCTCCACGGCCTCCTGCAGCAGAGGCCCGAAGGACGAGCGCTCGAACCCCGTGATCCAGGCCGTGTTGGGACCCTCCACGGCCGGCTTGCCGATCATCTCGATGTTGAACATCGCCACGATCTGATCGGGGTCGAGCTGGCTCGAGTAGTGGCGCGAGCCGTATCCACCCGCTTCCTCGGCCGTGAAGGCGGCGAAGAGGAGCGAGCGCTCCGGCGTGCCCCGGCTGGCGAAGTAGCGGGCCAGCTCCACCACGGCGGTGGTGCCGGACGCGTCGTCGTTGGCGCCGTTGGCGATCGAGTCGCCGTCCACAGCGGGTCGGATCCCGATGTGGTCGTAGTGCGCAGAGAACAGCACGTACTCGTTCGCCCGGTGTCCCGGCACCACGCCCACCACGTTGACGAGCGTATCGGCGGTCTCTTCGGCGTCGACGGCCACCTCGAAGGTCGGCTCACCGTCGCCTTCCCACAGCGCGAGCACCGTGGTGGGTCCGTCCGTTGCCTCCAAGGTGCGCACCGGCCGTCCGTAGAAGCCGGACAGGGTGGCGAAGAGCTCCCCGTTCGCCGCAGGCACCAGCACCAGCGCGTCTCCGTCCACCGCCCGGATGCGACCCAGGGCGGTCTGCATGTCGTCGCTCGCGGAGATCCGGAGCACCGGCACGTCTCCCGTGGACCAGCGGACCGAGGAAGCACCAGCGCGCGCCACGACCTCCTGCTCCGTACGCGCGCGCCCATCCAGCGTCACCCGGATCTCGCGCGCCGTGCGTGAGCGGACGGGAAAGCGCTGGAGGTACCCCGTTCCCGCCATGGGCTCCAGCCCCGCGGCCTCGAACTCGCCCGCCAGGTAATCGGCGGCGCGCAGCGCATCGTCCGTGAAGGCCTGTCGTCCGCGCAGGCTGTCGCTGGCCAGCACCGAGAGCACGCGCTCCACGTGCGAGCGCTCGATGCGCGTGGGATCGGGCGGCGCGAAGCGAGCGTCGGTGGAGCCGCCACAGGCGGAGAGGAGCAGCACACACAGGGGAAGGGATCGGCGGCGCATCGCGAGCTCACGAGAGGAAAGGGGAAGACCTGCAGGCTAAGGCGAGCGTGTCCCTGGGGCTACCCGACTCCGCTGTGGCTGCCCGGCGCCCACGTGGCTGGCCCACGGCCCCCTGCTGCACGCCTGCCTCAGGCGCGGACGCCGCAACGGCCCACGGCCTCCCGGCGACCCGAGGAACGCAACTTGCCCACCTCGGATCCAAACCCCCCGACCCGAAGCACCGGCCGATGACGCAAACCGCCGCTCGCCGTACGTCGAGGAACGCCCCGGCTCCGGGTCGTCGCCTCGGCAAGGACGTCGCCGACCTCCTGGTGGAGTTCTCGGTGGCCGTCCACCGCTACACCATGTATCCGGCCAACCACCCCACCTTGGCGCCGGCGGCCGACGCCCTGCTGACGCGGCTCGCAAAGCTGCTCGAGGACGAGCCCCAGCTCACGCTCGGCGTGGCCCACCGGCAGCTGGTGATCAACGGACACACGACGGATGGCACCCATCCCATCCTGTCGGACCTCGCCGGGCGGCTCCACGCGCACCACATCGGCGCCATCCGCTTCACGTTGGACCTGACGCGTCCGGCGCTGGAGGGCCTGCTCGGGGTGCTCGCGGAGGGGGACGAGGACCCCATCGGCCTGCGCGGGGCCGACCGCATCCCGTCGTGGCCGGGCGTCACGCTCTTCCCCATCGGCTATCAGGACCTCGCGTTGGACGACGAGGGCAACCCGACGGCCGACGACCAGGTCATGCAGCTCTGGCTGGGCCTGGCGGCCGCGGCCATGGCGGGCGAGACCCTCCGCACGGAGACGGAGCGCACGGGGATCCCGAAGCCGTCCCAGGTGGCCGCCCACCTGCGGGGGGAGAAGGCTCCGGCCTACGACGAGGCCATCGTCGGGTACCTCTTGCAGATCGCGGATCGCCTCGCAGAGAGCGGCGAGTCGGCCGATCCGGTGCGGGAGCGGATCCGGGAGCTCGTGGCCGAGCTGGACCGCCCCACCCTGCAGCGGATCCTCCAGATGGGGGGCGATGCGCAGCGTCGACGCCACATCGTGCGCCAGGCCTTCCGGGGCCTCGGAGGGACCGCGTCCCTCAAGCTCCTCGAGGCGGCCGCGTCCACGTCGGGGCAGGAGATCCCGGTCCTGCTGATGCGGATGCTCACCAAGCTCTCCTTCCACGCGGACAAGGGGGCGCAGACCGTGCGTCCGCTGGTGACACATGCCGTTCGCGAGAGCGTGGACCAGCTGCTGGACGCCTGGGTCCCCGATCACGCGAACCCCGAGGGTTACGTCCGCATCCTGGACGAGTTCTCGCGCACCAGCCCCGCGCTTCGTCCCGCCGGCCGCGGGTCCACCTTCAAGCGCACGGCCCTGCCCGTGATCCAGATGGCCATCGAGGTGGATGCCTATGGGGACATGGTGGAGCAGGCCGTCGACGAGCTGCTCACGAAGGGCGGCTTGGAGCTGATCGCTCCGCTGGTGGAAGGTGAGACGAACACCGCCGCCGGAGCGCGCATCCGGCAGCGTCTGGCCAGCCCGGAGCGCATCGATGCGCTGGCGGACGTGGATCAGATCTCGGACGAAGCGCTCGAGCGACTCGTGGCGATGGTCGGCGCGGAGCAGGCGGTGGCCCCGCTGCTGCGGCTGCTGTCGGAGTCGTCCTCGCGGTCGCTGCGCCGCTCCGTGTTCAATCAGCTGACGCACATGGGCGAGCACGTGGGGCGGGCCATCACGCCGTTCCTCGAAGATCCCCGGTGGTATGTCGTGCGCAACATGCTGGAGCTGGTGGCCGCGCTCCCGGAGCGCCCGGCGGGCCTGAGCACGCTGCACTACGCCTCCCATCCGGATCTGCGTGTGCGCCGGGCCGCCTTGCCCCTCGCGCTCAAGGAGCCCGAGGCCCGGGCGCGCGCCCTCACGCTCGCCATCCGCGAATCGGACGAACGCATGGTCCGCACCGGGCTGCTGGAGCTGAAGGAGGAGCTGCCCGCGGGCATCGTTCCGCTGGTCATCACGCATTGCCTCGACGACGACGAGCAGTCCGTCTCCTTGCGACTCCTGGCCATCCGCGTGCTGGCGCCCAGCGCCGACCCGCAGGTGCGCGACGCGCTGCTGAAGGTGGCGGGCCCCGGACGCTCCCTGTTCGGGCGCCCGCGGCTGGGCGACCTCGCGGCACCGGAAGGCGTCCTCGTGCGTGCGGCGCTCGAGGCGCTCGTGCGCGGGTGGCGGGCCGACCCGCACGTGGCGCCGCTGCTGAAGGCGGCCGAGAAGACGCGGGACGCGGACGTGCGATCGATCCTGGAGGGGACAGGCTCCCTTCTCGGCACGGTCGGAGACGAGGTCGCCGTCCACGCCGAGCCGGAGATGGACCTGTGAGCGACGTTGGTACGCGGGCCCGCACACGCGCGGGTGCGCCCGCCCCGCAGGCAGCCGGCATGGAGATGCAGGCGCGCGCGGCCCGCTTCCTCACCGCGCTGGCCCAGGCCGTCTCGGCGCGCAGCCTGTACGCGCGCGAGCATCCAGCCGTGGAGCGGGCCGTGCGCGCCGCGCACGGAGAGCTGGTGGGGCTGCAAAGCCAGGAGCCCCACCCGGTGCTGACCTTCCTGGGAGGCGAGGTGCTGCTGGGCAGCCGTCCGCTCCGGACGCTGCGCACCTGGGAGTGGGGACCCAAGCTCGCCGAGGTGGGCGTGCAGCGCTTCGAGTGTCACGGGCCCGTCACCCGCCCCGACCTGGACGCGTTCGTGGAGGTCCTCTTCCAGCGGCTGTCGAGCCCCGAAGTCGGGCCGGTGGAGCCCGATCCCGCGTCGGCGATCCGCTTCGGAGCGGTCGGAATCAGGTCCGCCGTCGAGGACACCACCGACGCCGACATCGACTGGATCCGGTATTCGTTGGCCGAAGAGATCGCCGCCATGCGGTGGCTGGACGGCGAGGCGCGCGCGGGAGGACGGCTGCACCTGGTGGAGGTGGAGACCATCGTGCGCTCGCTCGCGGTGGCCATGCACGCCGACTGGGAGATGATGATCCCGCTCGTCGAGCTCAAGGGGTTCGACCAGTACACCACCACGCATTCTCTGAACATCGCCGTGCTGGCGATGGCGCTCGGGGAGTTCCTGGAGATCGAGAGCACGGACGTGCGTCGCCTCGGCGTCGCCGGTCTCCTGCACGATATCGGCAAGACCCGCGTGTCCAAGGAGCTGCTGGTCAAGCCCGGAACGCTCGAGCCCCGGGAGCTGGCGGAGATCCGCCGGCATCCGGTGGAGGGAGCCCGCATGCTGATCGCGCGCCAGGCCAACCTGGATCTGGCCGCCACGGTGGCCTACGAGCATCATATCCGCCATGACGGCGGGGGGTATCCCAAGCGGCGCTTCACGCGCGCCTGCCATCCCGCCTCCGACCTCGTGCACCTCTGCGACGTGTACGACGCGCTACGCACGCACCGGCCCTACCGGAAGGCGTGGAGCCAGGATCGGACGCTGGCCTACCTGGAGCAGGGACTCGGCACCGAGTTCGAGCCGGTCCTGGGGAAGGCCTTCCTGGAGATGATGCGGCGCTGGGGACCCAAGCTCCGGCGCGTGACGGCCCGGGAGGATGCCGTGGGGCCGGGGGAGCCGGACCGGACGGTGGAGCAGGGGTAGGACGTCAGCGCCGGCGGGAATCAGCGCTGCGAAGAGGAGTGCCCCACAGCGCAGGTGGGCCTACTTCCCCTCCAGCCTCCTCAGGATCTCCGCCGCCTCCGCCCGCGCCTCGGCCTCGCTGGGGGCGGGGATGCCGAAGCCGAGCGCCCGGACCCAGTGGACCACGTCGCCCGCGCTCGGGTCGTGGTAGCCGGCCAACCCCAGATCCTGCACGTCGCAGGCGGCGTCGTACGCCGACACCTCGCCGGCCGAGTACCGGCGCAGCACCGCCAGCGCGCGCGGGTCGGTGGGGGGTGGGGTGAAGGGCATGCTGCATCCGGCTTCAGGGGGCCTGCTGCTTCGCCTTGCGTCGGGTCAGCCCTTCCAGGATCAGATCCAGCCCGAAGGCGAAGTCGAGCATAGCGTCGCCGCCGTCCGGCGGCATCCCGTCCCCAGGACGGGGTGCTCCGGGCGCGACCGCCCCCCGGTCGGTCGCCGCCGCCTCCCGAGGCCCGCCGCTCCTCCCGTCCCCGCCGGCGTCGATCTGCAGACGCTGCTGGGTGAACCCGTGCAGGTAGGCCTCCAGCGTGGCCCAGGCGCGGGCGCCCAACGGGTCCGGAAACCCCGCCGACCGGAGCACGCCCGCGGTGACCTCCCGGTACCGCCGAGCCGCCTCGCCCGGGAAGGGTCGGGACAGGAGGAGGGCGGACACCCACCCATGTGCCAGGAAGGCCGCATGCGCGGACAGCAATCGCGCGCGGGTGGCCGCGCGCCAGTCCGGGCCGGTGGGAAGCGCGATGGCGGACACGACGCGGTCCACCATGGCGGCCAGCAGGTCGTCCTTGTCGCGCACGTGGTTGTAGAGGGACATGGCCTCCACACCCAGGGCGCGTCCCAGGGCACGCATGGAGAGGGCGGTCAGGCCGTCGCGGTCGGCCAGCTCGATGGCGACGTCCACCACCCTATCCCGCGTGAGGGGCTGTGGTCCGCCGGTCATCGTCCGGGCTCCGGTCGCGCGCACATGAGGCCCCTCCTCCACTGTGGAACCGCGCCTCTCGGCGCTGGAACCGAACCGGTCCTCCGATTCGGCGAACCCGGCCGATCGTCAGGTCGCCGATCCGATACGTACATCGTACGCTTACGGTGTATGCGCCGCCAGGACCGTGGGGCCGCCTCGTCGTCGCCGATGCCCGATGTCCACCTCCGCCGCCGATCGTCGCCTCGGCTGTGCGGCCCTCCACGGGCTGCTGGTCCCCTCTCCGTCCGGAGTCATCCGATGCGCCGCGCCTGGACGCCGTGCCTGCTCGGGCTGTCGATCGTCGCCTGCACCGACCTCCCCACCGAGCCCGCGGGCCCCGTGACGGGCCCGCCGGCCCTGGCGGTCGCCCATGCTCCCGCGCCGCCCCTGGCCTGCACCCGGACGTGGAGCCCGGGGCCCGGCCCCTCCATCACGGACTACGACTGGCATGTCGCCGGCCACTGGATCCCGGCCGGCATCCCCGGAAGCACCGACATCGTCTGTGTCCTGTCCGGCCTCGCCATCGCGGCGGACACGGTCGTGGTCCGTGCACTGGAGGTGGGGGCGTCGGGGGAGCTCGCCGCGCACTCGCTCCTCGAGGTCTCCGACACGGCGATCGTGCGCGGGCACGTCACCGGATACTCCGGGAGTCGCCTCGCCGCCGGCGGGGTGGTCAACGAGGGCACGGTGACCCTGCTCGGCGGCACCGTCGACGGGGATCTGGAGAACCACGGAACGGTGCTGCTGGATCCGACCGGAATCGTGCAATGGACCGGGCGGCGCATCCGTCTCCATGACGGGGCCGTGACGAGCACCGCACCCCTCGCCCCCTCCACCGCCACCGTCTCCGCGGAGGAGGTGGAGTGGCACGGCGGCGACGTCGATCTGCAGGTGACGTTCAGCACCCGGGTCATGCGGCTGGCTGCGCCCGACCTCGACGGCGCGCTCAGCCTCCAGCGGGCGGACACCCTCTACGGCGACATCGGCAGCGGGGTCCGGCTGTTCCTCGGCGTGAAGGGCGCCCTGGGGGGCAGCACCGTGATCCGGCGGAGCCGCGGCGCGCCCGCCGCGCCCGTCACGAACCACGGCTCGCTGCGCACCACCGATCCGACGCTCCGCCCCCTGTCGCTCGACCTCCCGCCCTCGTTCCAGAACCAGGCCCTGGTCTCCTTCGAGACCCCCACCACCCTCATCGGAGGCCGGCTGGTCAACCACTCCTTCACCGTCGTCGAGGCGGATCTGACCGTCGAGACCGGTCTGGTGAACCACGCGGTGGTGGACATCGACGCACCCGCACGTGTGACCATGGCATCCGGGTCGATCCTCGACGTACGGAACCAGAGCTTCGTGCTCGGTCCCGTGACGCTCGCTGCGGCCACGCTGGTCGGGACCGGTGTCCTCGACAGCGTCGTGGCCACGGCCGCCACCATCGCGCCGGGAGACGCGGGCTCCCCGTTCGGCACCCTCTCCTTCCGGGCCGGTCTGGACCTGGACGCGTTGAGCCGTCTCGACCTCCAGGTACGCGATCCGGCCGTCGGACCCTCGGATCGGCTCTACCTGTTCGGAAACGTGCTCGCACCCGCTCCCCTCGGGCTCGATGGCGACCTGCGGGTCACCGCGGTGGGCGGATTCCAGGGCGGCCGGTGCGGAGATCGGATCCCCCTGATCGCTGGCATCGCCGCCATCAGCGGACAGTTCCAGACCGTCACCCTGCCCGCCACCGGTGCCCAGCGCGGGTGGCGCATCTCCAGCGGCAGCCCCGGCGTGGACCTCGTCGGTTTTCGCCCCGGCACCCGGGTGAGCGTCGAGCCCGCCGCGCTGACGGTGGAGGAAGGCGGCCCGCCTGTGTCCTACAGCGTGTGCCTGGGCTCCGTCGCGCCCTTGGCGGCGGTCGAGGTCGCGCCTGCGAGCGTCGCGGGTGAAGTGGGCGCGTCCCCGGTCGCGACCTTCGACCCGGCCGACTGGATGCTGCCCCGCACCGTGGAGGTGACGGCCATCGACGACGCCGATGTGGAAGGTACCCACACCGACACGCTGTCCCACGCGCTCACGACCACCGATCCGACCTACGCGGGGTTTGCCGTCGCGCGGGTGCCGGTGACGATCCTCGATGACGATCAAGCCTCCGACCTGACGCTGACGAAGCTGCTGCAGGAGGACAACCAGTTCGTGGGGGATACCATGAGCACCACGTTCCGGGTGGCGAACGACGGCCCGAGCGCCGCCACCCGCGTGCAGATCACGAGCGCGCCTCTGGTCGGTCTGGAGCTGGTGGACGCGACCGGAGCCACCTGCGTGCTCGACGCCACCGGCGGCCTCGATTGCCGGGTGGGCGTCGTGGACGTCGGCGCCCAGGTGGACGTGGTGATCCGCTTCCGCGGCGCGGTGGTGGGCCTGCACACCAACACCCTCACGGTGGTCGGCGCCCAGCCGGATCCGGACGGCGCCGACAACAGCGTCGTGTACACGCAGCGCGTGAACTGAGGAAGGGGCGGGCGCGCCGCCACCCTGGCGGCGCCCCGCGCGGCCCCCCCACACTTCCCGGCCGGTGGCACCGGATCCCCCCTTCCCGGTCGACGCGCAGATGCGGCTCCCCCACCCGTCCCGGCTGCTCGGACGCGACTACCTCGTGCTCGTCGCACACAAGGCCGCGCTGGAGTCGGCCGGCCGCGCCGCGCCGCCCGCCGTCGATCGGCTCTTCGAGCAGGAGCTGGACGGGGTGGCGCTCGACGCCGAAGAGGACCTGATCGCGCTGCCGTACTTCGAGGTGGCCGAGGGCCGGTACGACGATCCCTCCGCCTATCGACTGGTGGACCCGCCTTTCACGGGTCCCGTGCTCTCGTACCCGGACCTGCTCGAGCGCCAGGTCGAGTTCTGGTTGCGGACGGCGTCGTCGGCGCTCACGGACCATGGGCCTGCGATCGGAGGCGTGGCGAGCGTCCTGGCGACCGCGGTGCTGGAACGCCGCGTCGAGCGCGGAGAGATCTCCGCGAAGGTTCTGGTGGAGCTCCTGCACCAGCACCGCTGGTCGGCCGGGGCCTCGATGACGGCCGAGCTCTTCCACGAAGCGATGCTCGGGGCGGGTTCCGATGGCGAGAGGGCGGAGAAGACGCTGAGCGCCCGGTCCGCCGATCCCCGGTTCATCGAAGCGCGGATGGACGCCGCGCGCCGACGCTTCGAGGACGCCAACGAGGCGGCCACGTCCCTCACGGACTGGGCCGAGCGGCTCTACCTCCTGCGGCCGCACCTCGAGGAGCTGAGCCTCTACCTGCTCCGGTCGGAGCTGGAAGGCACGGAGCGGCGCCTGGGCTTGGTGCTCCACCTGAAGCGCCTGGCCGGGGAGCGGTTGCGCGCGTTGGCTGCGTTCGCCGAGGCGCGGGTGCTGGATCCTGCCCACGCACCGCTCTACTTCGATGCGGACCTGGAGGCGCTGCGATCGGCGCGGGAGGGGCAGCCCGCCCAGGGGGAGCGGACGGGCGTGGCACGTCTGGAAGAGGCCCTGGACGATGCCTACCGGCTGGACCGTCGTGTCCCCCGCTTCTGGTACGAGGCGGCGAAGCGGGCGCTGCGGGCGTCACCGGATCCAGCCGTTCCCGAGCTCGCCGAGATCGACCCCTTCCGTCTCCTCAGCCTCCGCTGTCTGGAGGAGTGGTCCGCGGCCTGGGACGAACGGGCCTCGATCGAGCTCCTCACGGATCCCGAGGCCGGGTTGCCCAAGGACTTCAAGGCGGCGTTCCTCCGCGGGAACCGCCCCGTGGGGGCGCCCGATCGGGACGCCGGTCCACCGCCTCCGGCCTCGCGGCTCCGACTCCGGGATCACCAGATCGTCCAGGCGGGCGTGCGCTGGTTCTCCCTTCCGGGCTTCACGGGGGTCCCGTCCCTCTGGTCGGCCGTGGCGGGGGCGCGCCGACCGGCGCTCGAGCCGCTCCCCTTCGACGAGGAGTTCCTGAACGTCCCGCGTCTGCGGGCGCGGCGGGAGGACGACGGCGCCCCCTCCCCGGAGTCGGTCGCGGATCCACCCTGGACCGGAGACAGTTGGCCGTACCTGAGGACCCTGGAGCTCCAGCGGGACTTCTGGCGGCTGCTGGCCACCTGTCCGCGCGCCGACGGGCAGCCGACGGAGGACGAGGACCTCGCGTTCCACACCCTCGGTCGGTTGGTCTGGGAAGAGGGAGAGGCGCACGGCACCGCGTACGCGCGGGGCCTGGTCGAGCGCTGGCATGCGCACCGTTGGGCGCCGGGCACCCAGTTGGCGGGGCTGCTCCTCTACCAGACGATGCGTGATCCCAATCACGAGGCCTCTGTCCGGACCGACGAGCGGGGAAGCCTCGAGAACAACGGCACCCTGATCAACGCGCGCATCAAAGACCTGCAGGCACGGCTCCAGGCCATCAAGGAGTCGGTGACGACGCTGACCGAGTGGGCCGAGGCGCTCTACCGGATCAGCCCCCACCTGCACGAGCTGCGGATCCTGCTGGACCTGTCGGAGGGCGCCAACGCCGAGGCGTGGCTGGAGCGCTTCCAGCGCATCGGGTCCGACATCATCGACGTCGGCGCGCTCAACCTGCAGACGGTGCTGAGGCAGCGGGCCAGTGGAGCGGACGTGCCCACCTGGACGACCCGTTGGATCGACGAGGTCCGCACGCAGGAGGGCAGCCTGGGCCAGGCGTGGAAGCGGTTGGACCAGGTGTACCGCGAGCAGGTGGTCTTTCCGAAGTTCTGGTACGAGTTGGCGGTCCAGCACCTCGACACGCCCCTCGAGAAGATGCCTCCGGCGCTCACGGAGCTGGATCCCCTGCGGGTGGTCAGCATCGACGTGCTCGAGTGTTGGTCGGCGCAGCTCATCAATGCGCCACGGGACGGGGGGGACGCATGAGCCGAACCGCGGGGCTCCCGACCCCGGACGACCTGTGGCGGCGGATCGCTGCCCGATCCATCGATGGAGTCGTGGCCGCCGTGCTGCTGCGCCAGGTGCTGGCGCACGGCAGCCCCGCGCAGCAGGCGTCTCCGCCGACTCCGCCGGTGCAAGCCCTGACCCGACGCACGATCGTGGAGATCGGAACGGCGGGTGACGTGCAGGAGCGCTTGATGCTGGGGCATCTCCTGGACGGAGAGGCCGGCATCGCCGCCCGCCGGTACGATGCGCTCATCGAGGCAGCCGGGGGCCGGCAGGCGGACCTGCTGCGACGCAAGGGTGCGCTGTTCCTCGTCGTGGACGTCGCCGTCGCGGCCGCCGCCCTGGAGCGGGCGGTGGCGCTGGCTCCCGCGGACGGGACCGCCTGGTTGGGGTTGTGCTTCGCCCGGGAGCGGGCGGGCGATCGGAAGGGCGGACGGGAGGCGTTCGAGCAGGCCTCGCGTCACGGTGCCGACCTCTCGGTCATGGACGAGCCCGAGCCGCCGCTCCCCGGCGCGCGCCAGGGCCCGAGCCCGACGCTGCTGGAGCGCGTGCGACCCATCCGCGGTCGCGCCCTGGACGCGGCCGTGGCGCTGCTGCCCAAGGCGCGGGACCGGTTTCGCGGTCTTGCGTCGCACGATACGCCGGACAAGCAGGTCGGCTGGGATCTCGTCGCTGCGGTGGCGGTGGCGTGGTACGCGTTCGAGGCGGCCCTGGACGCCGACTCGGACGACTACGCGGGCGACGCCCAGGCCCTCTTCGCGGCGGAGACCCGTCGCCGGTCGTTCAGCCCGGTGCCGCCCGCCCGCCAGCAGGCGTTCAACGAGGCCTGGGAGGAGCACGGCCACACGCTGTTCATGCGCACCGCCGCGTACATGCTCACGCAGACCGGCGCGCTGTGGGAGGCCGCCGCGGCCGGGGGCGGGTCCGAGCGGGAGACGCGCGGGCTTCGGACCCGCGCCCGCGAAGCGGAGCACCGCGCCATCGCCGAATGGGTGCTGCGGTGCGTGTGCGGCAGCGCGTACGAGGCCGAGCCGGAGGATCGGCTGATCGAGCTGGGGCAGTGGGTGGAGGAGGCAGGAAAGGCGATCGCCGGGTAGGACCGGCTCGGCAGCCCCTTCGAGTCGCTATGTGCCGCCGAGCGCGACACCCACCGACACGACGAGGAATCGCCGTGTTTCTCGCTGCGGGATCCTCCGGTCGTGCGCGAAGGCCAGCGCGAGCGCGGGCCAGAGGCGGAACGGCGCCAGGCGGATCTCGCTCGCCAGCCCGTGCGTGTGCAGGAGCAACTCCTCCCCCGGCCGGTCCTCGACCGAAGAGGCCCACACGAGACGGAGATCGGGAACCGGAGCCCAGTCGAAACGTCCGACCGCACCCCGGGTGTCCCCCACGCCGAGCAGGACGGCGGCCGTCGCGTCCGTGCGCATGCCGTCATGGAGCTGGTAGCCGGCCTCCACGAGCAGGTCTCCCGGGCTGACGACCAGCGCCGTGTGGATCCGCCCGTCCGGACTCCAGGTCACTCCCGCCTCACCACCCGCGGGCCCGCACGTGTCCAGACAGAGGCGGCCGTCGAGCGTCGTGTCGGCCGCGCTGGCCAGGCTCGCGGACACGTAGCCTCCCCATCCCTGCGCCACCTCCGCCGAGCGAGGCGTGCGCACCGTCTGACAGGCGCCGAGCACGACGCACAGGGCGGGAAGCAGCCGGAAGAGCAGCGGGCGCGGGAGCATGGGCGGAGAGGGGAAGCGGAGGACCAGGGGATGCGTGAAGGTAATCGAACGGTCCCGGTGCGGCGCCCGCGCGGAGCATCGGTGTCGGCGCCGGCGCCCGTTCTGCGTTCACGCAGGTAGGGCCCCCGACCCGGAGGGGTCCGTCCGTCCTGTGTGAGCCGCGCCATGACCTTCAAGACCCTCCGCCTCCTGTCCGTGCTGGCGCTCCAGGCCGGTGTGCCTCCTGCCCTGATCGCCCAGACCGTGCAGGGCACCTCGCTCCGTGGGGATTGGGTGCGCGTCGTCAGCAACAACAACCGCAACGACCAGATGCGGATCCACGTGGACGGCGACGCCACGCTCACGGTCGTGCCGAGCTCGTCCACGCGCTACTGGCAGGTGGGGCAGATCCTGTGGCGGGCCATCCAGCCGAGCGGCGAAGTCGCCGTGCGCGGCAGCGACGGCAGCTACTACCCGGGTGCGTTCACGTGGCAGGGATCGGACACGCTGCGCCTGCACGTGCAGGCGTCGGGAGCCGGCTACGACCAGACGTGGACGCGCGCCGGACCGTCCGTGCTGGGCGACTGGGTGCGGATCGCGCCCCCTGGCGATCCGGAGGACGGCATGCGGGTGCAGGCCACCGGGAGCGAGGCGTCCATCCGCTATCTCCCGGCGGCCGCTCCGCGCAGCTTCCGCGTGGGACGTCGACTGTGGCAGGGCATCCGCGCACAGGGCGCGCTCGACGTGCTGGGCTCGGACGGTCGCTACCATCCTGCCACGGTCACGCTCCTGGGCACGGACAGCCTGCGGATCGACAGCGCCTCCCCCATGGTGTCGAACGGCGCCATCTGGGTGCGTCCGACCGCCGTCGCGGCCGCGCGCACGGCCCCCGCCGGTCCGCCCGCCAATCCGAACGCGCCCGGATCGGGTCTGCAGCCGCCGGCCGGTCCGCCGGGAGTCACCCCACCCACGACCTTCACCCCGCCGCCAGCGAGTGGCGCGTGCGTGGCCACCTCCACACCGCTCGACGCCGAAGACGTGCGTTGGCAGTGGGGGCTTACGGTCCCCGTCCGGAACGACTCGCTCGCCGAGGTGCTGGGCGTGCAGGAGGCCATGATGAGCGGGCTTCCCAGCGGGCCCGCGTTGGCCCCCGTGGACCTGGAGCATTCGCTGTTGCCCGGCTTCCCGGACGGCTTCGCGTTCATCCACGAGGCACGCTCGCGCCGCATCCAGACGCAGCATCACCTCCTCCTGACGCGCGCGGAGCTGGACCAGCGGATGCAGGCCGCGCGCTCCGCCGGCCTGCGACCGACGGACGTCGAGGCGTACGATACGCCCGCGGGCGTCCGCTATGCCGGCATCTGGGAGACGAACCTGCAGGGCGTCGACTGGCGCGTGGACGTGGAGGTCACCTCGGCCGAGCTCGCGAACGTGCTGCGCAGCTCCGTTCCCGGCTCGCACCGGCTGGTGGACCTCGAGGTGCGGTCCACACCGAACGGACTCCTGCATTCGGCCATCTGGTACCGGAGCTGCGATGCCTCCAACTGGTCGGAGGTCCGGGGCATGGATTCCACCGCGTTCCGACAACGGATCCAGACGCAGTCGGCCGCGGGCTTCCAGGTCATCGACGTGGAGTCGTATGAGACGTCCGGAGGCCAGCGCTATGCGGCGGTGTGGGAGGCCAAGGATCCGGCGCGCGGGTGGGCGGTGGAGTTCGGCAGGGACCTGAACGGATTCCTGAACGACCACCGCCGCTACGAGGACCAGGGCATGCGGCTCGTGGACTACGAGTCCTACACGACGGCGGCGGGACCGCGGTATGCGGGCGTGTGGGCGGAGAACGACGACCGCTACGACATGCCGTTCCGGATGGCCATCGACACGGTGCTGACCACCTACGTCACCACCAATCCCGTGCCCGGCGTCTCGGTGGTGGTGATGCGGGATGGGGAGGTCCTCTACCGTGGTGGAGCGGGCCAGGCGGACCGCGCGGCGCAGAAGGATGCGCACTCCGGTACCCTGTATCCCACGGCCTCCGTGGCCAAGGCCATCGCGGCCACGCTCGCCGTACGGCTGGAGAGTCGCGGCCTGATCGACCTGACGCGCCGCACCAGCGACTACGTCTCGGTGCCCAACGCGTCGCACACGCACACGCTGGAGCAGTTGCTGTCCAAGACGGGGTGCGTGTGGCACTACCCGCAGGGCCCGGAGCCGCCGGAGCGGTTCTACATGTTGCGCGATTCGGTGATCGCGCAGTACAGCGCCACGGACTCCATCATGACAGGCTGCATCCCCGGCAGCCACTATCACTACTCGACGCACGGCTTCACGTTCGTGGGTGCCGCGCTGGAGAAGGTCACGGGCAAGGACATCGTCCAGCTCCTGCGGGACGAGATCGTCGAACCGTTCGGGCTCTGGAGCCTGGACCGTTCCTCCGACGTGGGGCCCGTGTTCGGTGTGCCGTGGTTCAACCAGGCGCAGCTCTACTCGTACGACACCACCACGGTGCAGGGTCAACCCGTTGGGCTGACGATCCCGCGTCGCACCGACGACAGCTGGAAGATCCTCGGGGGTGGGCTGCAGGCGGACGCGCGTGATCTGGCGCGCTTCGGAGAGCTGACCTTGATGGGGCAGATCGCCGACACCGCTCGGCTCTGGACCTCGCACACCGACAACACACGCACCTGGTCCCGACCGCGGCGGCGGGTGGCGCCTCCGGTGGGACTGGCCTGGGTGCTCGGGACCGCGAACGCGGGGAGGCCCGTGGCCATGCATGGCGGATATGCCCTGGGCGCCCGCTCGTGGCTGGGGTTGTGGCGCGGTCCCACGGCGCAACAACGCCTGGTCGTCGCGGTCCTGAGCAACCAGGAGAACACCTTCGCGGGAGGCGCGACGGACATCCAGGGCCTGGGCACCCGAATCGCCCGATTGGTGTTCCTGCGGCCTCCACCACCCCCCTGACCGGAATCCGGGGGCCGAGCAGCCGTCCGGCGCGCACCCCGTGCGGAGCTCCCGGCCGTTGGGCCTGGCACGCGCGTGGCGCTCCCCGATCTCCATCCCTGGCGGCGTCGGCGCCCGGACTGCGTTGGTGGAAGTGAGCGGGTCGTCCAGGTCCGCCGTCCAGATCCTTTCTCATCCGTTCCACGGGAGCAGGGCGATGCGAACCACCCCGACGATCCTCGGACTTCTCCTGTGCACGCTGTTCTTGGCGCTTCCCCAGCCCGCCGACGCGCAGCTCCGTCGTCTCCGCGACGCCGCCAAGCGAGCCGCGGAGCGGGAGACGAGCGCCATCGTCGATCGCCTGGTGAGTGACGCGATCCGCTGCGCAGTGGACGATCCACGCTGCACCAGCCAGGCCGAAGCGGACGGCAAGGAGGTCATCTACGTCGACGCGGACGGAGAGATCATCACGGACGACGACGGCGTGCCGATCACCGACCGCGAGGAGGCTGCGAAGCGCTCGCCGGCCCTGGAGGCGCCAGGTGAGGGGTTGTGGGCCAACTACGACTTCGTGCCCGGGGACCGGATCGTCTTCTACGACGACTTCCAGCACGACCGCGTGGGGGATTTCCCGCGCCGCTTCGAGCTGATCATGGGCAACTGGGACGTGGTCGAGTCGGGCGAGCGGCGCTACCTGCGCGGGACGTCGGGGGGCTCGGTCAAGATTCCGTTGCCGGAGACGTTGCCCGACCGCTTCACCATGGAATTCGACGCGAGCCTGGAGCACGGGAACGGCTACATCCGTATCACCACCGCGCCCGCGTATCATGGTCCCGACCGCACGTTCGAGGGGTCGGCCGTCTCCTTGATGCTGAACGATGCCGGGCTCCTGCCGGTCGCGAAGACGGGGCCCGAGGCGCGGACCCGGCACGACCATCGGTTCTCCGAGGAGGGCACGGCGCCGTTCCGGGTGATGGCGGACGGCGACTACATGAAGGTCTACGTGGGCGAGAAGCGCGTGGCCAACGTGCCCAACGCGGTCTTTCCCCGCAGTGACGCGCTCTATATCCACACCTCGTCCGCCAGCGAAGGGCGGCCCACCCTGATCGGGCCGATCCGGATCGCGGCGGGTGGGCTGGACCTGTACTCGCGCCTCGAGGCGGAGGGCCGGGTCTCGACCCAGGGGATCCTCTTCGCGGTGGACAGCGACCAGATCCGTCCGGAATCCACACCGACCCTGGAGGAGATCGGCACCATGCTGGCCGACCATCCCGACCTGCGGCTCGCCGTAGAGGGGCATACGGACGCGGACGGGGATGAGGCCCACAACCTGGATCTGTCCGAGCGGCGGGCGCAGGCGGTGAAGGAGTTCCTGATGGAGCGCTACGGGATCGACGGCAGCCGGCTCGAAGCCCACGGCTATGGCGAGTCGCAGCCGGTGGCGGACAACACCACCCCGGAGGGCAAGCAGCAGAACCGGCGGGTGGACCTGGTACGGCTGCCGTAGAGGGCGCGGCCCCACGCCGGACCGGGGGCCAGCGCTTTCCGGATCAGGTCGGGGCGGGCATGTTGCGGGGGTCGGCGCTGGGTGCAGCGCCGACCCCCCAGGTCATGCCCCTGTCCCGAGCCAGCCCAGGAGTTCCGATGCCCCACTCCATCGTCCGTCGGCACGTCGGCCCCCCTGTTCGGGTCCGCTCCGCTGTCTCCCCTTCCGGGTGGTGGGCCACCTCCTCCGCTCTTGCGAGTCGCGGGCGAGGCGTCGTTCTCGCCGCGCTGATGGTCACCGCCGTCGCGACGCCCGCCGCCGCCCAGGACATGGACGCCGTGCAGATCACCACGACGCGGGTGGCCGACGGCGTCTACATGCTGATGGGTCAGGGCGGCAACATCGGCCTGTCGGTGGGACCGGACGGCGCCTTCGTGATCGACGACCAGTTCGCCCCGCTCACGGAGAAGATCCTCAGGGCCATCTCCGAGGTGACGTCGGAGCCGGTGCGCTTCGTGTTCAACACGCACTGGCACGGGGACCACACGGGAGGCAACGAGAACATGGGTGAGGCGGGCGCGCTGATCGTGGCGCACGAGAACGTGCGGCAGCGCATGAGCGTGGAGCAGGTGCTGGAGCGGATCGGGCGGCCGGTGAGCACCACCCCCGCGTCCCCGGAGGGGGCGCTGCCGGTGGTGACGTTCACGGACGACGTGAGCTTCCACATCAATGGGGATGAGCTGCACGCCTTCCACGTCGACAACGCCCATACGGACGGGGACGCCATCGTGCACTTCGTGCGCGCGAACGTGGTGCACATGGGCGACACGTTCTTCCGCGACCGCTTCCCGTTCATCGACACCGCGAGCGGCGGCTCGATCGACGGCGTGATCGCGGCGGCGGGTCGGGCGTTGGCGGTGATGGACGCCAACACGCAGGTCATCCCCGGCCACGGTGCGCTCTCCACCCGCGAGGACCTGCAGCGCTACCGGGACGCGCTCAAGACCATGCGTGATTCCGTGGCGGCCATGATGGAGCGCGGGATGACGCTGGAGCAGATCCAGGCCGCCCGGCCCCTGCGCGCCCAGGCGCAGCAGTGGGGTCAGGACCAGGCGGCCGAGGAGTCCTTCGTGGCCACCATCCACCACGGGCTGGGAGGCCGGTAGGGGAGGGGTATTCCCGCGGGCTCGAGCAGGGTTTGACATCAAGGCATCATTGTCTGATGCTGTGATGCATGAGGACCACCCTGACGCTGGACCCCGACGTCGTGCAGGCCCTCGAACGGGTCCAGCAGGAGGACGGCAGCTCCTTCAAGCAGGCGGTCAACACGCTGATCCGGATGGGCGTGGCGGCCCGAGCCCGTGCTCCCGAGCGGAACGCACCGGTTTCCACCGACCCGGTGGACCTGGGACCGTGTCTCATCGGGTCCCTCGACGACATCGCCGAGGCGTTGGCGCTGGCGGAGGGGGAGCGCTTCCGGTCGTGATCCTCGTCGACGCGAACCTGCTCGTCTACGCCAAGGTGGCCGGGATGGCCGAGCACGAGCCCGCCCGCACCTGGTTGGACGAACGGCTGAACGGCCCCCTGGCCGTGGGCCTTCCCTGGAGTTCGCTGCTGGCGTTCGCGCGCCTGGTCTCGAACCCGCGCGTCTTCAGCCGGCCGCTCTCCACCGCTCAGGCATGGGAGCAGGTGGAGGCGTGGCGCCGCAGCCCCGTGGTCTACACGCCCGATCCGACCGAGCGCCATGCCGGCATCCTGGCGGAGCTCATCCCGCACACGGCCGGGCGCGCCAATCTGGTCCCGGACGCCCATCTCGCGGCGCTGGCCATCGAGTACGGGCTGACGCTCTGCAGCACCGACGGGGACTTCGCGCGGTTTCCGGGGCTTTCCTGGATCAACCCGCTGCACGCGGCGTAGGGAACGGCCCGGACGTTCGCTCGTATGGACACCCAGGTGTGCGCGCGCCCTGCGTCGCGCCGCACCCGGGCGCCACGACCCCCCTCGAGGCCGCTCCGCATCCCTGACCCGCTGGCGCCGATCCGGTGCGCGGGATCGTCCTGCTGCCGGAGATCGCACATGGGCTTCGACCGCCGACAGTGGCTGCGTACGACCAGCGCCGCGGCCGCCGCGCTCTACCTGGATCCCTTCCGTCTGGACGCGGCGCAGGGGTCCCGGACGTTCGCACTCCAGGCCGCCGCACAGCGCACCCGCGCCATCCCCTCCAGCGGGGAGGAGCTGCCGGTGGTGGGCCTCGGCAGCGCGCGGACGTTCAGCGTGCGTCCGGGAAGCCCGGAGGTGGATGCGTTGCGCGAGGTGCTGCGGCTCTTCCATGCGCAGGGCGGACGGGTCTTCGACACGGCGCCGACCTACGGGGGAGCGGAGGACGTGTCCGGGATGCTCGCGCGCGAGCTCGGCATCCACCGCGAGCTGTTCCTGGCGACAAAGATCTCGACCGGCGGGGGTCGACAGTCGGCCGCCGCACAGGAGCGTGGCTCACGGGAGGTGTGGGACCGCGAGGTCATCGATCTGAACCAGGTGCACAACCTCCGCAACGTGGAGGAGCACCTGCCCTACCTGCGCGAGGCCAAGGAGGCGGGACGGGTGCGCTACATCGGGGTCACCACGTCCCGGATCCCGCAGCACGACGCCACCGAAGCGGTGCTCCGCCGGGAGCCGATGGACTTCGTGCAGCTCAACTACTCGCTGGGCGAGCGACAGGCGGCCGAGCGGCTGCTGCCGTTGGCCCAGGACCGCGGCCTGGCGGTGATCGTGAACGAGCCCTTCAACGCCGGCAACGTGTTCCGCGCCGTGCGCGGCCGCTCCGTGCCGGAATGGGCCGCCGAGTTCGACTGCGCGAGCTGGGGCCAGTTCTTCCTCAAGTACGTCCTGGCCCATCCCGCGATCACCGTGGTCATCCCCGCCACGTCCGACCCTGAACACCTGACGGACAACATGGGCGCCGGATTGGGCGCGCTGCCCGATGAGGCACAGCGCCGACGGATGGAGGCGTTCTTCGACGGGTTGTAGGGCGGGACCCGGCGTCGTTCAGTAGGCCACTCCCGCCACGTCCGTGCGGGTGAAATCCCCACCCTTGAAGAGCAGCGGTTCGCCGCTGGCCACGCTCGCGGCGTAGGCGAAGCAGTCGCCGTAGTTCAGCCCGGCCACGTCTCGACCTTTGCCGAAGCGCCGATACGCACGTCGGGCCAGTTCGGCATGCTCGGCGGTCACGTCCACGGTCACGGCCGCCATCACGTTCAGCCAGTGATCGAACGCCCACACGCCCGCTTCCCCCAATGGGGTCTCGAGGACGGTGGAAGCTTCCACCACCGTCGCCGCCGAGATCAGGCGGACGGGGTCGGTTTCGACGGCCGCTTCCATGCGGGCCGCCTCCGGCTCCCCCAGCAGCATGCAGGTGACGACGGACGTGTCCAGCACCATCTCAGTCCGGGAGGCCGCTGGTGTCATAGCGAAGGATCTCGTCCGCCGAGCGCGTGTCCCGCACGGGAAGCTCGGCCACCCGCTCCCGGACCATGCGCAACTCGTCCCGCAACGCAGGCTGGGCGTAGCGGCTCACCCGCCGCAGCCGCTCCTCCAGGGCGCGCCGGATCGCTTCCGTGAGCGACTCGCCCGTGCGATGGGCAAGCTCGCGCGCGAGGCGGTCGGTTTCCGGGTCCTTGATGCTGATGGCCATGATAGGTGGGGGCCGCCAGGGGAGCTGGATACAGGTTCGATACGATCGACTCGATTCTAGAAAGGGCCGCTCATCGACACCCTTCCCACGCTGACCCGCACCTCTTCGGCCGGCGCCTAGCCCTTCCACACCTCCCCACACAGCCGCAACCAGTTCGCTCCGATCACCTTCTCGATGACGCGGTCTGGATGGCCGCGAGAGGACATCCGGTCGGCGATCCGCTCCATGCGCCGGTTCGAGTTCAGATCCGGGACCGTGAACAGGACGTCCGGATCCTCGGCGGGTGCGGCGATCCCGCGCGCAATGCGGCCGGCCACGAACTCGCGGTGTTTGGACCAGTATTCG